>NZ_SCND01000193.1:0-11338 GCF_005503585.1 Pseudomonas sp. 2VD | reverse complement strand
GTAGTAGAGGAAGCTGGCGGTGGTCACGGCAAGGGCGATGCACAGGGTCAGCAACGAACTCTGGTGGCGACGCAGGACGTCGCGCAGGACATAGCCGAACATGAAGTGGGCGCTGCTGATCAGGGTGATGTCCAGGCTGAACGGCAGGCCCGGCAGCAGGTACTGTTCGCCGCCGAACTCCACCGGGATCTGCCAGAACGTCTTGAGGAACAGGATGCCCAGGCCCAGTTGCACGGCCAGCAGCACGCAACTGGCGGCGAGGGACAGGCCGAGACGCTGGATGACGCGCAGCATGAACCAGGCGAACAGGGTCGCTACCCAGAAGTGCGGCAGGTACCAGAGCGCCTGCCAGGGCAGGGTGTCGACCGAGGCGTACAGCACTCCGCCGATGTCCGGCAGCAGCGGCTGGCCGCGCAGCAGGTCGCGGAGGATGACGTAGCCGAGCATGGTCACGAAGAACGGCTTGAGCAGGGCGTCGGCCTTGCGCAGGGCCATCTCGCCGAAGGGTTGCTCGGTCCTGAAGAACACCCCGGAAATGAAGAAGAACAGTGGCAGGATGAACGGAGAGAGCAACGGATAGAGCACGGTCGGCGAACTGGCGACGAACCAGCTGTGCCCGAAGACGATGATCAGGATGCCCACGCCGCGGGTCACATCCATCTGAATCCAGCGTTTTTTCACTTTGCAACTCCCGCTTGACGCGCTAACTCACAGTGGTTGTTCGAAGGCCCCCAGGGCCAGGCTCCCTACCCGGAGCCATGGGTCAATCGGTGCGCCAGGGCCGCAGCCAGAGCGCCATGCCGAGCAGCGCCAGGCAGCCGGCGACGGTGCCCAGGCCCAGTTGCAGCCAGATACCGTCGATGCGGAACAGCAGGCCGGCGGCGAGCGCCATGGCCAGGGCGCTCAGTAGCCACAGCCGGGCCCAGGGCAGGGCGCCGAGCAGGGCCTGGCGACGCATCAGCAGCAGCGCGGTGCAGAGCACCCCGCCAAGGGCCGCGAGGGGAATCCCCGGCAGTCCGAAAATCAACGGCAGGACCGCCAGCAGCGCGGCGTTCAGCGCGCTGCCGAGCAGCTCGCAGCGCAGTGGCAGGCGAGTATCGCCGGCGGCGTAGGCGTAACGCGCCAGCAAGGCGTTCCAGGCGCCGAACACCAGTGGCACGGCGAACCAGGCCAGCAGCGCCGGCAACGGCGAGCCGGCGGTCTGCTGCGGCAGCAACAGGGCCACCAGGCCGGGTGCGGCAGCGACCAGCCCGACCCCGGCCGGCAGGGTCAGCAGGCTGGCGGTCTCCAGGCCGCGGCGAAGCAGGGCCAGGCGCTCGCCACCCTGGCGTCGGCTCATCATGCCGAGCAACACCTGGTTGAGGCTCATCAGGGCGATCAGCGGCAGGTTCATCAGCTTGCGCGCCAGGTTGACCCAGGTCACCGCGCCTTCGCCGAGCAGCGACGCCACCAGCCGCTCGACCAGCGCCAGGCCCTGGCTGGCGGCGTTGCTCAGCAACAGCGGAGCGATGCGCCCGCCAAGCTCGCCCAGTTCGACGCCGGACAGGCGCCAGTGCCAGGGCCGCCAGCCCTCGATCCATAGCGAAGGCAGCAGCACCAGCGGCATCAGCAGGCTGCCGAGCAGGCAGGCCAGGGCCAGTTGTTCGGGCTGGCTGGCCTGGCCGTGCAAGGCCAGGTAGAGCACCGGCGGCAGGTTGAACAGCAGCGAGCCGAGCCCAGCCAGGACGAAACGCTCGGCGGCCTGCAGGGGGATGCTGAACAGCGCATGGAGCATCAGCCCCGGCACGCACCAGGCGAGGATCCGCAAGTTGGCCGCGGCCTGGGCGCTGGCCGTCTCGGCCAGGCCCGGGCCGAGCAAGCGCACCAGCCAGGGCGCCGCCGCCAGCAGCAGGAGGCTGAGCGCCACGGCGATACCGAGCAGCGCCGGGAGGATCGCCGCCAGCCAGTCGAGGCGACGTTCGCCCTGGCGTTCGAGGAACAGTGGCAGGGCCGCCGCGCTGAGCACGCCGCCGGCCAGCGACATGCGCAGGGCCTCGGGCAGGAACAGGGCGATGAGGAAGGCGTCGCTGCGCTCGCCGGCGCCCCAGGAGGCCACCAGCAGCCATTCGCGGGCGAAGCCCAGGCACAGGCCGAGCAGGGTAGCCAGGGTCAGCCAGAAGGCGGAGCCGAGCATCTCAGGCCTCGGCCCCGCGCTCGAGCTGTCGCTTGAGCTTGCGATAACCCACCGCCCGCGGTTGCGGCTGGCGTTCCGGGAACAGCCGGCGGGCTTCCAGCAGGTTGATCCCGACCAGCAGCCAGAACAGGCCGATCATCACCACGGCGAAGCTGAAGTAGTGGTCGAACAGGCCGCTGACCAGCGCCGCCAGGATGCCGCCTGTGCTGCCCAGCCAGATCGCGTTGTCGCGGGTCAGGCGGATCGGGCCTTTCTCCGGACGGGCTTCGCGCCACCAGCGCCAGGTCACCGCGATGAACAGCAGCATGCCGCCGAGGCCGACCTTGTACATGAAGTTCAGCCACAGGTTGGAGATGCCCAGGAGGTCGGTGCCCGGCACCGGCGGATCGACCTTGAAGCCGATTCCCAGCGGATAGCGGGCGACGGCCTTGGGGAACATCCGGTATTCGTCGAAGCGCACCTCGGTACTGGCGTTCTGCGGCGAGAAGATGGTCGCCAGGCGTTCCTGCAACGGCGGGTAGCTGAGCACCAGGACCACCACCAGGCCGACCCCGAGCAACAGCAGGCGGCCGGTGTAGGGCACCTTGCGCAGGGACATCCAGAACAGCACCACCGCCAGGCTGAGCATCGCCCCGCGGGAACTGGCGAGGAGGATCGCGGCGGCGCCGAGGACCGCCACGGCGAGGCCCAGGCCGCGCCGCCAGCCCTGGTTGGCGACCCCGTAGCAGAACGCCAGGGGCAGCAGCAGGGCCATGATCCCGCCGGTGGCGTTGGGGTGCATCCATGGCGAGCCCATTCGCGAGGAAAGCGCCTCCAGGCCGAACTTGAGGGTGTCCAGGTTGGCGTAGTTGAACATCGCCAGGATCGGCGCCATCCCCGACGCCGAGCGGTAGCGGATGAACACCGCGATGGACATCAGCAGCATCGCCAGGGTGCCCAGCAGCAGGGCGATGACCAGTGTCTCGCGGTTCTTGCGCTCCACCAGCAGGCGTCCGGCGAGGAACACGATGGACAGGTTGAGCAGCCAGCGCAGCCAGTTCGACAGGCCGCTGGCCTCTGCCTTGATGCTGACCTGGCCGACCACGAACGGCAGCACGGTGAACAGCATCAGCCACAGCAGCATGCGCTCGGTGGAGCGGTAGCGCAGCGTCGGCGCCGGCGGCAGGCGCGAGAGGAAGATGTGCCAGAGCACCGCGCCCCAGGTCAGGGCGAGGATCGCTTCGCTGACCGTCGAACGGATCCCCACGTTGACCGTGGAGTAGGGCATGAAGGTCGCCACCAGGGCGAACAGCAGCAGTCCCCAGAATGGAAAGCGCAGGATGGTGACCGCGGCCGCCAGGCCGACCATGGCGGCGCCGGCCTTGGCCGGGCTGAGCATCAGCAGCGCTCCGCCGAAGGCCAGGCCGAAGACGACAGCGACGAGGTTTCCCAACGACATTCTCAACTCAGTTCCTCGATCAGTGCGGCCAGCCGTTGCCGGTAGGCTTCGCGGTTGAAGCGCGCGGCCCAGGCGATGAGTTCTTCCGCCGAGGCTTCGCGCGGCGCATCGGCCAGGCGCAGCATCAGGCGTTCCAGGGCGGCGCCGTCGCTGGGCGAGAAGCGCGGCGCCGACGGCGGGGTGACTTCGTCCAGCGAGGTGCCGCTGGCCACCGCCACCGGCGTGCCGACGCTCAGCGCCTCGACCACCGGCAGGCCGAAGCCTTCCGCGTAGGACGGTTGCCAGAGCCGCTCGGCCTGGCGGTACAGCGCGTGCAGTTCGGCGTCGTCGAGCCCGCCGAGCGCGTGCAGGCCGGGCAAGCCGCGTTGTTCCTCGGGCAGGTGGTCGAGGCTGCCGACCAGCACCAGCGGCGGCACGCCGGGCGCCTGGGCGCGCGCCCGGGCCCAGGCGCTGACGAACCAGGGCACGTTCTTGCGCAGTTCGCGGGTACCCACCAGCAGCCAGTAGCGTGGCGGCAGGCCGCGTGCCGAGAGGTCGGCGGGTTCGCCGGCGAAGCCGTCGACCTGGTTGGGCAGCACCCGGACTTTCCCGGCGACCCCGGGAAACAGCCGCACAGCCTCGTCGGCGCTGTACTGCGAAGGGGTCCAGACACGGTCGGCGACACGCAGCGCATAGGCGATCGACAGGTAGTCGCTGACCCGATAGACCAGTGCCTTGAGGCGGTTGGCGTGGTAGTTCTTCAGGGTGATCTGGAACAGGTCGTGGATCAGCAGCGCATAGCGCACGCCCGGCGGACGCGGCGGTAGCGGCAGGCCCATGTTGAAGGTGCTGATGTACAGGTCGATGTCCTGCTCGCGCAAGGCGCGTGGGAGGAACCCGGCTTCGAAGCGCAGGCGCTGGTGCGGCTGGTGCATCGCGGTGCGCGGGCAGCCCCACGGCGGGCAGACCGCCCGCTGGCGCAGCGGGTCGTCGAGAGGGGCCACGGTGAAGCGGGTCACCTGCGTGCCGGGCAGGCTTTCCAGGGCCTGCTCCATGGCATAGACCTGGCGGCTGATGCCCGAGTGCGGCGAGCTGCCGACGGTGCGGTAGTCGAGTCCTATGCGCATGCCGGCGCTCCTTCGGCGAGGCCGGCGTAGACCTGTTCCAGTTGGCTGGCGGCGACGCTCCAGTCGTGCGCGCGACGTACGTAGGCGCGGCCGTTCTCGCCCAGCGCGCGGGCCTGCGCGGGGTCCTGCAACAGGCGCACCACGGCGTTGGCGAGCTGCTCGGCGGTTTCGCCGCCCAGGTAGTCCTCGCCGTCCCGCAGTTCCAGGCCGGAAACGCCCTGCGCGGTACTCGCCAGCGGCAGTCCGGCGGCCAGGGCCTCGAGCACCTTCAGCTTCGAACCGCCGCCATGGCGCAGCGCGGCGAGGAACACCGAACTGCTCGATTGCAGTTGCAGCAGGTCGGGAACGAAGCCTTGCCATTCGATGCGCGGATCGCTCCAGCGTTGCGCCCAGTCCGCCGGCAGCGCATAGCCGCAGACGCTCATGCGCGCCTCGGGGCAGTGTGCCCAGACCCGCGGCAGGATCTCGTCGAGCATCCATTCCACGGCATCGACGTTCGGTGCGTATTCGTAGTTGCCGAGGAACAGCACGCGCTGCGCTTCGGGCGTCGGCCGGGCGGCGGCGAAGTGCTCGCAGTCGACCCCGTTGACCACCACTGGCACCGGGCGCCCGAGCATCGCGCCGAGCTGCCGCGCATCTTTCTCGGTCACGGCGACGACCGCCGCCGCCTGGCTCATCACCCGGCGTTCCCAGCGGCGGTAACGCCACTGGTCGTAGCGCACGAAGGGCAGCGCCCAGCCCGGCAGGCGGTCGTAGGTGGCGGCACCGAGGGACGACTCGACGTTGTGCTCGGTGAGCACGAACGGCTGGCCGGCGTCGCGCAGCGGTCGCTCGTAGGGCTGGAAGCTATAGCTGTGCTCGACCTGGACCACGTCCCAGGGCTCGCGCAGCAACTCCGTGGCGGTGCGTTGCAGCTCCGCCGACAGGCCGTTGACGCTGGCCAGCAGCGGGTAGGGCGCGAACAGCGCGGCGAGCAGCGTGGAGAGGCTGCGCAGCGGTCGGCGCGGCAGCACGACCAGGCGTTCGAGGAAGGGCTCCAGGGCCTGGCGGTCCTCGGCGCTCACCGGCTGCTTGCTGTGCAGCAGCACGGTGATCCGGTGGCCGCGTGCCGCGAGGCTGCGCAGCAGGTGGTACTGGCGGGTCTTGCCGCCGCTGGTGGTGGGCCAGGGCGAGTAGGGCAGGATCCAGAGAATACGCATGGGTGGCTTCACTCCCAGACCAGCATCTGCAGGCTGGACTTCACCGGGACTTCCAGGCCGTCGCTGCCGCTCAAGGGCGTGACCTTGCCGCTGAGCGGATCGTGCAGGGTGGCCTCCTTGAGCTTCGGCAGGCGCACGTTGCCGCCGCGGGCCGACCAGAACAGCCAGACGTTGCGACCGTCCTCGCGGGTCCAGCCGATGCTGAAGGAACCGTCGGGCAGGTCCTCGGTGACCGGCGGGTCGGCCGGGCGCAGCTTCGGCCCGGTGACCTTGAGGAAGCGTTGCAGGGCCAGGTAGACCGGCTTGGGGTTGGCGTCCAGGTCGAGCAGGCCGTAGTCGCGGTCGCGCACGCTGGCGCGCTGGTCGAGATCGCTGAGGGTGAAGAGGAAGATCCGGTCGTAGTCCAGCGCACTCATCAGCGCCAGGCGACGCAGCACGTAGTCGGCCTGGCCTTCGACGCCAATGATGTCCTGCAACTCCTTCGGCCCCTTGTAGGCCGACCAGCCCCACTCGGTGCTCCAGATCGCCGGCACGCCGGCGTTGCGCAGGGCGCGGTTGATCTGGTTGGCGTGGGAGACGAAGTCCAGGTTCCACGGGTAGTTGCCTTCCGGCAACTGGGTATAGGGATGGTAGGTGGCGATGGTGCCGAGGCTCTCCACGCCCAGGTGGCCGAGGGCATCGAACATGGTGCGGCCGTCGGGCATCTCGCTGAAGAAGGCCATGCCGGCGGAAACCACCGGCTTCTCCGGGTCGACCATGCGCAGGGCGATGGTGCTGGCCTGGAGCAGCTTAGCGTAGCCTTCCGGGTCGGCCTTGGGCCGCCAGAAGCCGATCAGGTTGGGCTCGTTCCATACCTGCCAGGCGGCCACGCTCGGGTAGCGCTGCGAGAGCATCGCCATGCGCCGGGCGAAGACTTCCGGGTCGCGCGGCGGATACTGGTCCTGGAAGGGCGAATAGAACGGCGCGGTGGTGATGAAGCGGGCCGATCCGACCAGGTAGAACACCGACTTCAGCTGGCGCGCCTCGAGATCCTTGACCAACTGGTCGAGGGAGGCCAGCTGGTACTGGTCTTCGGCGGTTTCCAGGCGGTCCCAGTGCAGGTCCAGGCGCACCCACTCCAGCCCCAGGTCCTGCAGGCGGTCGATCTGCTTGTTGTAGCGCTCCGGGCTGAACCAGAGGAACTGCGCGTTGACCCCGAGGAAGTCTTTCCAGACCACCGCGCGAGGCGCCTTCAGTACCTGGATCTCGGCGTCCGCGGGACGCCCCCAGAACACCAGCAGCAGTACCACGGCGAGCAGCAGCGCGCTGCCGCCCAGATAGAGTCCCTTACGTGCCATGAACGGTTCCCACCATGTCGTTGAACAGTGCCTGGAAGCGCAGCGCGGTGCGCGGCCAGGTCCGCGCATGGCCGATCGCTCCGGCGCGCTCGGCCCAGGCCTGTGCCAGGCGGGGTTCGCGAGCGAGGTTCAACAACTGTTCGGAGAGGGCTGCCACGTCTCCCTGAGGGTAGATGGCGCCGTTGCCGCTGGCGACTTCCTCGGCGAAGGCGCGAGCGTCCGAGGTGATCGCGCCGCGCCCGCAGGCTGCCGCCCAGGACAGGGCGCCGCTGGTGCCGCGCTGCTGGCCGAGCAGACCGAGTTTCTTCGACTCGCGGTACGGCAGGACCATCACGTGGTGGGCCTGGATGGTACGCGGGATGTCCGCGGCGGCCAGGTTCAGGTTCCAGTCGATGGCGTCGGCCAGGCCAAGCTCGGCGATCTGTGCCTTCAACTGGTCGAGGTAGTTGCCGCCGGCGCCGAAGGCCATTTCCGCGGCGGTGCCGCCGGCCAGGGTCAGGCGCACGCGCTGGCGCATCTCCGGCGCGCTGGCGAACAGGTCGGCGAGGGCCTCGAGCAGGTCCTCGATGCCTTTGCCGCGATAGATGAATCCGAAGTACAGCAGGCGCAGGGTATCCAGCGACGGCAGCGGCACCGTGGCGATCTCCAGATTGCCGTGGTTGATCACCTCGACCCGCCCGGGCGGCAGGCACATCCGCCGGGCCAGGCACTCGCCGCCCAGGCCGGTGAGGGTCACCAGGCGCGTCAGGCCCTGGGCCACGGCACGCTCTTCGCGCAGGGTCAGCGGGTCGGCGAGCACCACGGCGGCCTGGGGCAGGGGAGAGGGCAGGCGTTCCAGCAGGTTCAGCGGCCAGGGCAGGCGCTCGCGGCGCCAGACCATGCGCTCCGGATCGTGCACCGTGGCGCTCAGCGGCAGGCGCGGGAAGCGCTTGCGCAGCTCGCGCAGGGCGATGAACTCACCCAGGCGGCCGCCGCCGAGTTCGGCATGGACCAGGTCGAAGCCGTTCCAGTCGACGCTGTCCAGCCGGCTGGCGATATTCGCGCTGTCGGCCGCCACGCCGGCGAGCGGCGTGGCTACTTCGATGCCGAGACCCTGCAGGGCGTTGCGGAAATGACTGGCGTAGTCGGCGATGCCATTCTTTTCCGGCGGCAGGGGCGCGAGGAGGGCGATCCGCATCAGAACGCGCTCCGGTAGCGGGCGATGGTCTGCAGGACCTTGCTCGGCACCTCGAAGCGGCGCCGGTTGATGATGATCCCGTCGACCTTGCCGAACGCCGTGGTGAGGATGGTCAGCGCATGCTCGACCACCGGCACGGTGCTCTTCTGCGCCTCTACCACCAGGGCGATCAGGTCGGCGCGGCGCAGGGCGATGAAGGCCTCGCGGCTGTCCAGCAGGGCCGGCGCGTCGAGCAATACCACTTCGCCCGGCTGGGCCGGTTCGCCGCCGATCCGCACGCGCACGCCGTTTTCCTCCAGCAGGCGGCGCAGTTGCTCGATGATGAAGGTCACGCCTTCACCGTGGCGCGCCGAGGTCAGGCCCAGGGTCAGGCCCTTTTCCTCGATGCGCGCGTAGGGCAGCAGCCCGTACAGCCGGTAGATGCTGGCGGTGAAGGCGTTGCTGCTCTCCGCAGTGCTGTTGCTCAGCTCCGGCAGGGTGGTCCACAGCGGCAGGCCGAATTTCTCCTCGACCAGGCCGCCGTCGTGGATGCGCTGGTCGAGCAGGTAGCAGAGATAGACCACCAGCAGGCCGACGGCGAGGCCGAAGGGCACGGCGAGGAACAGCATCAGCAGGGTTTTCGGGAAGATCCGCCCGGGGTTGTAGGTGGCTTCCTCGATCACCGAGATGTTGCTGATCTGGCTCTTGTCCAGTTCACGGTCGATCCGCGATTTCTCCAGGCTGTCGACGTACAGCGCGTAGTTGCGCTCGGTGGCGTTCAGCTCGCGCTGCAGGCGCGCCAGGGTCGGCTCGATGTCCAGCGCTTCGCGCCGTTGCGCCTCGAGTTCGGCGAGCTGCTTTTCCTGCTCCGCGAGCTGGGTGCGCAGGGCCGCGTTGTTGCTGGTCTCGTCCAGCAGGACCCGTTCCAGGTGAGTGGTCAGGGTGTTCGGCGCGCGGTCCTCGGAACTCTGCACGGTGGCGCCTTCGTCCTGGACTTCCTTCTCCAGGGCACGGATCGAGGCGTCCAGGGCCTTCACCGGCGGCGCGTCGTCGGTGTAGGTGCGCATCATGTCGGCGCGTTCCAGGCGCTTCTGGTTGAGCAGCCGGCGCAGGTCCTGCTGCGCCGGGTTCAGCGCGATCTGCCGCACCGTGACGATCTCCCTGGGCAGCCCCTTGAGTTGCTGGCGGGTGGATTCCAGGGCGCTGTCGGAGGAGGCGATCAGGCGGATCGAGTTGAAACGCTCGCCGCGCAGCACGTTGATCCGCTCGGACAGGTCCTGCAGGCGGTCCTCGATGCTGGATGCGCCGATCTCGTTGAGGTGCTTGAGGATCTGCGCCTTGTAGCTCTTGATCTGCGCCGCGCTGTCGGCAGTCTGCGCCTCGTAGAAGGCGTACAGGCTCTTGCGGCCGAGCGCCTGGGTGCGCTCTTCCATGTAGATCTCGATCCAGGCCTTGACCACTTCCTGGGCGACTTCCGGCTCGCTCCAGGTGAAGCTGATCTCCATCACCGTCGAGCCGGCCGCATGGGTGACCTCGAATTTCTTCTCCAGGTCCTTGGCCAGGCGCTCGACCGCGGTGGTTTCCTCGATCACGCCGAAGGTTTCCAGGGTCACGCGAATCCCGTCGAACACCGCGCCGATGGCCTTCTTCACATAGAACTTGGTGCGCTTCCACAGGCCCTCCGGCGGCGGCCGGTTGGCCAGCACCTCGAGGTAGCGCTCGGCCACCTGACGGACGATCGGCCGGCCGGTGAGCAGGCGTTCTTCGTCGACGATAGGGTCGCGCTGGGTGCTCGGCATCACCAGTGCCTGGCGGTTGCTGATCTCGATCGGCAGGGTCGAGTCACGACCCGGCTTGACCAGCAGGCGTGCGTTGGACTCGTACTTGGCCGGCAGCAGGAAGGCGCCGAGGACGATGATCACCACCGCGCTGAGGGCCGCCAGCTTGAACTCGCGCTGGTAGATGAACAGCAGGCGCAAGAGATCACGCAAGGAACGAATTTCTATCATGGCGATGTCGCTCCTCAGCGATCGTTGTTGACGGTGTAGCTGACGCCGACGCCGATGGACTTGGCGAAGGGCAGCAACTGGTTCAGGTAGACGTCGACGCCCTCGATACGGTCGCCGACCATCGACTTGGGCACGAAGACGATGTCGCCACGTTGCATGGCCAGGGGCTTGCGGCCTTCCGGCCCGATCTTCATCAACTGGCTGAAGTCGAGGAAGTAGGCGTGGTAGCGGCCTTCCGAGTCCTCGCGCATGAGCGCCACGCGGCGGGCGTCGCCCACCGGCAGGATGCCGCCGGCGCCAAGGATCGCCTGCTCCATGTTGTTGGCGGCGGGGATCGGCACGGCCGACGGGTTGCGCACCGCGCCGCCGACGAACACCGTGTTGCCCGGCGCCTGGTTGATGTTCACCGTGACCCGTGGCTCGCGGTAGATCGGCGCGAGCTTGGTGGTCAGCTCGTTGGCGATTTCCTGCGGCGTGCGGTGCGCGGCCTGGATGCGACCGATGAACGGATAGTAGATGCTGCCGTCGTTGAGCACGGTGTACAGCGTCAGTTCGTAAATGGTGGCGACGTTGAACGCCGAGAGGGTCGGCATCTCACCGGCATCGCGGACGATCCGCAGGGTGTCCCCGACGCGCACCCGCTCCATCGCCGGCGGTAGCCTGGCGAGTTCTTCCAGGGCACGCTTGCCGCTGTCCACGGTGTCGCTGTCCGGTGCGGGAATCCGTGCGGGGGTGTTGCATGCGGCCAGGGCGAGCATGGCGAGCATGAGGAGGGTGCGTTTCATGAGGGAGCACTTCCTGTAGGTCATGATGTTCACTTCCAGTAGCCTGGAAACATGCTGATGCGGCGCTTGAGGGCGACCGGCAGGTGGCGTTCCAACTGGCCAAGGCGGTAGCCGAGCAGCTTGAACGCGCTACGC
>NZ_SCND01000192.1:0-11440 GCF_005503585.1 Pseudomonas sp. 2VD | reverse complement strand
GGACCAGCTCATGCGCCTCCTGGGAAGCCTGGGGCTTGTAGCTCAGGAACAGGCTCACCGGCCTGGCGAACAGCACCGTGCCTTTCGCCGTGCCGCTGGTCAGCTCGTTCACCACACGCCAGGGCAAGCCTTTGCCATTGCCGAACGAGCAGTTCAGGGCGACCTCGTTCAGGGCCCAGGCCTGGCCGCCGGTCAGGCAGCAGAGGCCGAGAACGAGCGCCTGCCGAGCCTGCGCGCCAGGCCGGCGGCGCAGGGAAACGCGGCCGGGAAATAACCTCATGCTCATGGAACTCTCCAAGATTGCGCCTGCGGAAGAGGGCCACACTCCAGGCGAGAGCGGCCCCGGCCGGGAAGGGAGGTCCGCCTGGGACCTCCCCTGCCGGCCTTACCAGATGTTGCCGTAGTCGATACCGGCAGGCGGCAGGAGCGCCGCCTCGCCGATCACGTAGTTGCCGCCCAGGACCCCACGGTTCTCGCCGACCTGCGCACCGTAGATCTGGCCGTAATGGGACTGAGGCTTGAAGTCGATCTTGCCGCTGACGCCGGAGTACTCGATCGATCCCAGGTTGACGCCGGCCAGCCCGCCCATGGAGACGTAGTAGTCGCCACTGACGGTGCCTTCCGACATGGACGAAACGATGCGTCCCTGGATCTGGTTCTCGCCGACCAGGCCGCCGATGCGGCTGCGCCCGCCGCCGCTGACGGTACTGCTGCTGCGCGCCGACAGGATCGAACCGGCGTTGCTGCCGACCAGGCCGCCAACCGACGCACTCGCAGCGGCGCTGACCCTGCCGCTGGCATCCACGTTGAACAGTTCGCCGCCGTTGTGGCCGACGAGCCCGCCCACCAGGCTGTTGAAGCCGCCGCTCACGTCGCCGCGCGAGATCGCATGGGCGACGGAACCGCCGAGGTTGTGTCCAATCAGCCCGCCGACGCGACTGTTGCTGCCGCCGCTGACCTTGCCCGTCGCCTCGGCGGTCTCGATGGCGCTCTGGCTATTGTTGCCGACCAGCCCGCCCAGATCCGCGCCGCCCTGGTCCGTGACGCTGCCGCTGGCTTTCAGGTTTCCGAGCATGCCGTTGCCTTCTGCCTTGCCGATCAGCCCGCCGGTCGCCAGGCCGCCCTTGCTGTACACCGACCCGCTCGCCTGCGAGCGGAATATCTCGCCGCCGGAACTCAGGCCGACCAGCCCGCCGGTATTCCCCGCGCCGCCGGCCTCCACCTGGCCGCTGGCGCTACTATCGGAGACGTGGCCGAACATGTTGTAGCCGACCAGGCCGCCGACGTTCAGGCCGGGCCGGTAGGTCTCGACCTTCCCCTGGCTGCCGGACGCCCTGATCGTGGCCTTCGCATTCAGTCCGACCAGGCCGCCGACGCCGCCCAGGCTGTTGCGCTCGGTGGACTGTGCAGCCACATGGACGTTGCTGTGGGCGTTCTCGATGACCGCCTCCGGCCCCCAGGCGGTGGTGAAGTTCTCCCCCACCAGACCGCCGACCGCCGTGCTCGCCGCATAAGCGGTGACGCCGCCGCTGACGGATGCGTTCGTGATCTGCCCGTTGATATTGCGCCCGACCAGGCCGCCCAGTGCGTTGGAGCGCAGTCGGCTGCCGACGACCGAGACCCCGCTGGCGCTGACGTTGGCGATACGCCCGCTGTTGATCCCGACCAGGGCGCCGAGCGAAGACGGACCGGAGCCGTAGGTGTTATCGGATACCCGCAGGTTGTTCAGTTTCAGGTTGCTCAGGGTGCCCGAGGAGCGGGCGAACAGCCCGACATTCGGCCCGGTGTTGCTGATCGAGAGATTGCCGATGCTGTTGCCGAGACCGTCCAGGGTGCCGCTGAAGACGCCGGCGGGCCCGCCGATGGACTGCAGTGCCGTGCAGTAATAGCTGCCGCCCAGGATATTGCCGCCGAGCACGTACAGGCCGTCCAGGTTCTTGTTGATCGCCTGCAACTGCGCCAGGTTCTGCACCACCGTGTAGTAATAGCCGCCGGAGACGTAGGTCGCGTTGGCCCCGGCCAGGGAGACCGACGCCGTGCCGTTCACCCGGTGGCCTTCGCCGGCATCCATGGCCAGCGCGCTGCCAGCCCCGCCGAGAACGATCTTGTCATTGATATCGATAGCGCCTTCGGCCTTCAGCTCCAGCCCAGCCTTGGCGCCACTGGCATTCAGCCTGCCATTCAGCGTCAGGTCGGCCGCGGAGCCCAGCCCCAGCCGGTTGCCCGATGCCCAGCTCACCGAGCCGTCGAGGTCCAGGTCGCCCTTGGTCGAAACCAGTTCGATATTGGTGCTCGCCAGGTTCCGCGACAGGGTGTCGGCATGAACGGTGACGCCATCCGACACCGCCGATGGGCGCACGTCGATCTTGTCGGCGGCAATCTTCCAGGTGCCGTTGAGGCCATTGCTGGCGAGCGTGTTCACCTGGGTGCCCAGGGCCACCTCCACCGCCTGCCCCCGGACCTCGACCGTGCCGCCGTGCCCCGGTCCGTTCAGCGCATTGGCGGACAAGGCGCCTCCCACCATGACCTTGCCGTCCGGGCCGCCATCGAGCACGATCCGCCCGTTCTTGCCGCGCAGCGAACGGGCCTCGATGGCACCCTGGGAGTTCACCACCGTGTTGAGCAGCGCATTGGCGGTCCTGGCCGCCATCAGGACTCGCCCCCCGTCGGCCTTGAGCAGGCCGCCGTTGCTTGCCAGCGCATTGGCGACCCCGGCGTCGACGCGGATGTCGAGCAGCTTGTTGCCGTCGAAATTCAGCGTCAGGTCGCTGCCCGCGCCGAGCCCGACACCGCCCATCTGCGCCAGGACCGTCCCGCGGTTGTCGACCTGCGCGCCCAGCAGGGCGATGCTGCCGCCTTCCGCCGCGGTGATGGCGCCCCCGTGGTTGAGGACACCGTTGGTAGAGGGACCCGTGAAACGGTATCTGGAGGAGTTGCCGTTGAACTCGGCATCCGTGATGTCCAGCGTGGAAGCCACCAGGCCGCCGACATTGACCTGGGCGCCGCGACCGAAGAGCACGCCGTTGGGGTTGACCAGGAAGACCTGGCCGTTGGCATCGATCCGACCCTGGATATCGCTGGCCTTGGTGCCGATCACCCGATTCAGGGCGATCGAGCTACTGCTCGGCTGGTTGAAGATCACCCGCTCGCCGGCGGCAACGCTGAAGGAATCCCAGTTGGCGATCAGCTTGTCGACCTTCTGGTTGACCGACAGGCTGTTGCCGCCCGACAGGTGTATCTCCCCGTTCGCGCTCCCGCCGACCACCGTTCCCCCGCTTGGCAGCGCATAGGCCGGAGCCAGGGCCGTGGCGCCCAGCAGGGCCAGGGCGGAGGCGATCGCCGCCTTGGCGCCGGCGGGCTTGCCGCGCCTGCGACTGCCTTCGCTGACGACGTTCCAGCAGCCCTGGGATACGTTCCAGACCAGTGCATAGCATTTGTTCATGTGCTTCCTTCCTCCAGTGAAACCCCGCGACGTATTCGCAGGGCCGTGCTACGGCAGGAGCCCAACTCCCCGGGCCCTGCCGAACTCCTACGGGTATCTCTCTGCCGGCGCGTCGCCGCGCTCGATCTGGCCGTCATCCCCCACCGCATCGAAATGGACCCGCGCCGCCTCGCCGGGCACGGCCGGCAGACTCAACGGGGTAAGGGCGAAAGGCGGCAGGGTGAGGCTGCCGAGGGACATGGCGAGGTCGCCCTCGCCCAGCTCCAGGCGCACCAGGGAAACGTGATAGGGACTGCGGTTGTCCGCCTCCAGCAGCGCCCGCTGCCCCGGCCGTACCGCCGGACGCAGGCGCCAGACGACCTGGCGCGCGGCGGAACGCGGATCGCCGGCCAGACCCTGCGGACGGAACAGGAGCTTCATCCGCAGGCGGTAGCTCACCAGCAGCAGGTTGCCGCTGCCGTCCTCCCGCCCCGGCACCTCCAGCAGGTTGACCCAGAACAGCGATTCCCGGTCGTCCGGCAGCGGCTCGCCGGTATGGCGAAGCTGGAGCGCCTGGGTCTCCTGCGGGTCCATGCGCAACAGCGGCGGCGACAGGATGAACGGCACCGTGACAGCGCTCGGGTCCGCCGTCTCGTCGCCGCGATCGAGCCAGGCCTGGACCAGGGCCGGGCGCGTCCCGACGTTACCGACGCGAATCGTCAGCGCGGAAACGCCCGCCGGATAGATGAAACGGGTCCCGATCACGGACAGCGAGGCGGAGGCATCGGCCACCAGCGCCACCAGCAGGACCCAGGCCGTGCCGCATCGGCCCAGGCCGACGCCGGTCACAGCGTGCGCTCCCGGTCGGCGGCCGACGCCGGGCGACATGCCAGTTGCAGGACGGGAGGCGTCGTCTCGCGCGGGCCCAGCGCATAGTCGACCAGGCACTGCTGCTGCGGCTCGTTGCCCCAGCGCACCCGAACCGAGCCGCGATCCTGCTCGACCCGCAGCACCAGGCGGCTGCCCTGGCCGACGGCGCCCACCGGCTGCCCGCTGTGGGCATCGAGCACTTCCGCGGCGAACGGCAGGGGCTCGCCGCTGGGCATCCGGCTATCCACCAGCAAGGGCCTCGCTACCCGCGTCGGATAGTCGAGGCGCACCACCGCTCCGGCGGTGGGCGCCACGTTGCGCGAACTGGACCTCAGCTCGATCTCGTCGGCCATGCCGTTGGGGTCGAGGTCGACACTGTTCAACTGGTAGGGCAGCAGGTTGGGAATCACCGCATAGCCGTGGCGGTCGACCCGGCTTCCCGAGTAGCCGGCACCCGCGCCCCTGGCGTTTGGCGCGTGGACCAGGCCGATCGTCTCGCCCAGGGTTTGTGCCGCGGTGATCCCGCCGCTGTGCGCGACCAGGCCGCCGGCGGCCTTGAGCGACAACTGCCGATAGCCCGGTCCCTGCGAGAGGCTGGAGCCGAGTTCGACCTGCGGCAGTCGATAGTCGAGGCTGGCGCTCTTCGAGGTCTGCCGGCTGTCGCGGTCATGGGAGGCCGACAGCGAGTAGGAGGCCTCGCCACGCTTGCCCAGCATGCCGGAAACCCCGCTGGTGAGCTGGGTTCCGCTGTTGCTGTCGCGGGTCAGGTAGCTGCTCAGGGTCGGCGACCCGCGTCCCGCGCCGCCCAGCGGAATGGACAGGTTCAGGCTGAACAGCGTGCTGGTCTCGCCGCGCTTGTCACCGCTGGAAAAGCCTTCGTAGTGGCTGCGCAGGCGTTGCGCGGAAATGGAGTAACTGACGTCGCGCCACTGGTTGCTGTAGCCGACGGAGAAGTTGACCGCCCGCCCGCCGCCGCTCCAGTAGCGCTGCGAGGAGCCGTTCAGGTACAGGTTGCCGCCGTTGCCCAGTTGCTGGCTGATGTTGGCGTCGAGACGGTTGCGCAAGCGCGAGAACGACTCCAGCGGCTCGCCTCGCTCTACCCGGTCCTGCATGAAGGCCGCGTCGCGCAGGCCGAGATAGCCGCCGGTGGAGTAGCGATAGGCGAGCAGCGAAAAGTTGGTGCCGGTGTTCGGCAGATTCTTGCTGTAGGCGAGACGGTAGCTGGAGCCGCTAAGGCGGTCGCCGCCGGGAACCTCGGTACGCGCCAGCGTCACGTCACCGGAAAATCCGCCCACCGGCGTGTTCAGCGCCGCGCCCATCAATCCGGACATGTAGCTGCCGGTGAAGGCCCCGCCCGCGTATGCGGTGACGTCGTTGCCCAGGCCGCGCTGGTAGACGCCCTGCAGCATGTTCGGCCGACGCTCCAGGCTGGGATCGTTGAGCCGCCCGGCCGTCAGGCTGTAGCGCGTGGTCCCGGGGCGCAGCAGTTGCACGGTGGTGGCGAACGGCACGATGAAACTGCGGACTTCCCCGCTGGCTTCGGTCACCCGCACTTCCAAGTCCCCGCCATAGCTGGCGGTCTGCAGTTCGTCGAGAGCGAACGCCCCGGGTGCCACCGTGGTTTCGTAGATGAGGTAGCCGCGCTGGTAGACCGAGACCCGCGCATTGGTACTGGCGGTCCCACGGACCACCGGAGCGTAGTAGCGCAGCGAATCCGGCAGCATCCGGTCATCGCTGGAAAGCTGCACGCCACGGAAGGACACCGCATCGAAGAACTCGCTGCTGGTGGAGTTTTCTCCCAGCAACAACTGCGCACGCCAGGCCGGCAGGTCGGTCTGCACATAGGTGGCGCTGCGCTGGTAGTGGCTGCCCATGCGGCGCGACCAGGTGGCCGTGCCGTTGTGGCGCAGGCGCGCCCGCCCGAAATTGAAGCCGGCGTTCATCCCGGCATAGCCGCTGGTGGCGCTCCTGCCGTGGTTTTCCCTGACGTGGAGATTGCTGTTGTAGTTGAGCAAGGCGGCGGAAATGCCGCTGTCCCAGCTCGCCGGATCGACATAGGTCTTCGACGAATCCAGGCTCAGGTAATAGCTGGGCACCGAGACATAGACCGACTGCTCGGCGATATCGAGCTTGACCCGGGCCCCCGGCACATAGCGCTCGAGCGGGTCGCAGTGCAAACCTTCGGGCAGAGGATCGCGAGCCGAGGAACGATCCTGGCCACGCGCGCTCTTCTCCAGGTCGATGCCCGCCCGCTCCAGCAGGCCCCGGTCGTAGCAGAAGACCGCGCTTTCCCGCCCCGGCTGGCGGCGCAGCTCGACTTCCTCGACACCGCGCCATCGGCTGTTGAGCAGCAGGTCGAGGCGATAGCGGCCTGGCTCGATGACGTCGCCGCGCTCGAAACGCGACGTATCGATCGAGCGTCCGCCCGGCCCCAGGGCCAGCATCTGCGCGTCGAAGACGATCCGCCGCGACGGTGCGTCCAACCCGCCGGCCGGTGACGCAACGGCCACCGCGGGCGCCTGCGGCTGTTTCGCCGGTGCTCCCGCCCTGGCCTCCTTCGCTTTCGCCCCGGCTACGCCGGCGGCGCCGACGGAGGACCAGGACTGGCAGGAGGACAGCGAAGGAAACAGTGCCAGCAGACAGGCGAATCGCAGGGAGCGAACGGCGATCCCTCCCTGTATCGCCATTCGCAACAGGGCGACCTGCCCACCGTAAGCGGGAGCGGACAAGCACCTATGAAGAGAAACTTTGGGCATATGTAATCCCTGCAGCGATTTTAAAATCGCCACTCATATGTCGGGCCGTAAGTAAAAAGCGGGGAAACGGAGGGGTTATTTGCCGAGTGCCCTATCGAGGGTATTGCGGCCACCGTAATCGTTGATGACTTCGTATCTGACGGAAGCGGCTTCCATGTTCTTCGGATTTCCCTGCCAGTCGAACTCCTTCGTCGAGAATGGCGCGACCATTCCCTTTCCCACGGACATGACACGGCCATCGACAATCAATTCGACGCTGGCGAACGAAACGTAGTAAGGCGTCGGATTATTTACCTGTACTACGGTCTTTTTTCCTGCTCCCCCTGACTCCAGAAACTTCCATTGAAGTTTCCCGGCAGCCGAATCGACACTCTTCAACTGGCTGGGTCGAAAGAAGAGCTTGAAGCGCGAACGAAAGGAAAACTGCAATGCATTGTTTTCGTCTTCGTCCCTGGGCGGAACTTCCAGGATATTCAGCCAGAACAGCGATTCGCGATCCGTCGGCAACGGGGCCTTCAGGTAGGCGATGCGCAATACGGCGCCGCCATTGGGGTCCACTCGCGTCACGGCCGGCGTGACGCTGAAGGGGACCTGCAGTTCCTCGGGGGGAACGTCCTGCCGGCCATCGTCGATCCAGGCTTGCGCCAGCACGGGAGTGCCGGACGTATTGCTGACCCGCAAGGTGACCTCGCGCTCGCTGGCCGGAAAGACGACGCGAGTGCCCTGTGCGATCAGCCCGGCATGAGCCGTTCCGGCGCACAGGGCGATGGCCACGGCGCTTGCCGCCACGAAAGAATGAAAACGATGCATTAGCGGCGCCATGGCCTCACCTCTTCGTCCGTCGACCGCCGCTTACTCGTACGCCAGGAGGTAGCGGATATGGGACAGGCCGGTACCCGCGATCACGGTCTTCTCGGTGGACACATAGGAGGCCTTGTACTTCAGGGTCGCCGTGTTCTTGTCGATGGTTGCCTTCTGCGGGGCGGCCTCGACCAAGCCCAGCGGGATCTTCGTGGTGTTGGCCGCCGAATTGTTGAAGATCTGGATCTGCACGCCCTTGGCTTTCGACGGCCCCATCAGCATCAGGTTGCCGCTGATACGGTCGACGTTGGTGACCGTATCGAAGGCGATGGAAACCTTCTTGTCATTGGTGCAGCCGGCACCGGAGAGGACCAGATCGAACTCCTGGAAAGTGGAGTTGGTTCCGACGGCGGTGAAATGGGTCGGCGCCACGATACCCAGGTCGACGTTGGTGACGTTGCCCGCACCCGGCGCCTGGCCGTTGATATCGCACGCGACGTCGGTGATGTTGCCCGAGAAGTTGACGATCCCATCGACCGCATGGGCCACGGGGGACATCAGCGCGAGAAGGGTGCCCGACGCAACGAGGGGCGCAAGAATTGCACGTTTGAACTTGTTCATCTGATTTCCTTTGGAGTTGTGGAACATCCTGGCTGCTCCCTGGAGAGCCGATGCAGTACGAACCGGCCAAGGTAGCCAAGCCTTTGCGCGCAACCGGGACGGCCGCCTAGAGCGCCTCCGACCATTACGCGACAGCCGAAGATTGCGCCCTGATAAACGCAGACCCAAATACTAGAAAGAAAGACAGGATTTAAAAATAATAATCATACGAAAACATATGTAGTCCATTTCCGATAACAGCCAATAGGTACATAAGAATACATTCAGAAAATACTTATAGAAGAACAGGAACCCATTAACTAAAAAACCAAAAAAGAAGAAACGAAAACCCATCTAATACTTCATCTTCGATAACTTTCCCTTCGCCGCTCCGTGCTATTTCCGTGGCATATCGACCTATCAACCATCCGGTCGATATCGGGATACTCGAAGACAGGCCAGCATGGGTTTCCCACGACGAGGAGAACCCTATGTCCGCCCACTCGCATTCCGGATGGATCACCGTCGGCGCCCTGGCCGACGGCTTCGCTCCGGACAACCACGTCCTTCCCGCCTGCGGCGATCTCGCCGGGCTCGAACGGGTCCTGCACTTCGCCAACGGCTGGGTCATCGAACATGCCTTCGACTCGCAGCGCCTGCGCTGGCGCCTGGCCGACGGCAGTGCCAGCGGCGAGTCGGACTACCGCGCCAGTTCACTGCGGGAGAACCTTTACCTGGTGGATTTCCTCAAGCAGGAAAACGGCCGGCCGGTCTCGGTCAGCCTGGTGCTGGACTTCGACAACCAGGCGTTCACCGCGGTGCTCGGCCATCTGCCCGACCGCACGGCCTGCGAACAGGGTCTGTTCTCCCGGGCCCTGGCCGGCCGGGAACTGACCGGCGTCGAGGCCGAGTTCCTGCATGGCAGCCTCGACCGCCCGTGGCAGCCCGGCGCCTGCCCGCACGTCCCCAGCGACGAGTTGGTCGGCCTGCGCAACCGCTACGTCTACAGCGCCAGCGAGGCCTACGAACACGTCTACCTCAATCCCGACTTCTACACCTGGCAATGCCTGCGCGGCGCCGAGCGAGGGCTGGCCGATACCGACCGCTGCCACTGCTACCGACTGGCCGAACGCCTGTACCTGTTCGTCTGGCGCGAGAAGATCGTGCCGACCCTCGGCGTGCTGCTGATCGACCTGGAAGCCGGGCGCACCGACGGCAAGATCTTCGGCTACCAGGACGACGACTTCGCCACCCCGGTTAACTTCCCGGTCGGCGCCCTGGCCCAGGTGCTCAACCAGACCCGCCACGACCTGTGAGGACGCCCATGGACACCACCTTCGGCCTCGACCTGGCCCGCGTCGAAGCGCTGTTCAAGCGCGAGCTGCGACGCTTCGACGAACTGCATCCGCGCTCCGCCCAGGCCTACCGGGAAAACCGCCGCCACTGGCTGTACGGCGCACCGTTGCACTGGATGCAACAGTGGCCGGGCAACTGCCCGCTGCTGGTGAAGGAGGCCCAGGGCGCGCGCGTCACCGACATCGACGGCCAGCAGTACGTCGACTTCGCCCTCGGCGATAGCGGCGCCATGTTCGGCCACGCCCAACCGGCGGTGGCCGACGCCATCGCCCGCCAGGCGCGGCGCGGCTCGACCCTGATGCTGCCGACCGAGGACAGCCTGTGGGTCGGCGCCGAACTGGCGCGGCGCTTCGGCCTGCCCTATTGGCAGGTGACCACCTCGGCCACCGACGCCAACCGTTTCGTCCTGCGCCTGTGCCGGATGCTCAGCTGACGTGACAAGGTGGTGGTGTTCAACTGCAACTACCACGGCAGCGTCGACGAATCGCAGGTGGAATTCGACGCCGCCGGGCGCATGGTTCCGCGCGCGGGCGTTCACCCCAATGGCGTACGCCACGACGCCACCACCCGCCTGGTGGAGTTCAACGACCTCGACGCGCTGGAGGCCGCCCTCGCCCATGGCGACGTCGCCGCGGTGCTCACCGAACCCTTCATGACCAACGTCGGCATGGTCCCGCCGGCCGAAGGCTTCCACGCCGGCCTGCGCGAACTGACCCGCCGCCACGACGTGGCGCTGATCATCGACGAGACCCACACCATCTCCTGCGGTCCCGCCGGCTATAGCGGCGCGCATGGCCTCGAGCCGGACTTCTTCGTCCTCGGCAAATGCATCGCCGGCGGCATTCCCAGCGCCGTCTGGGGATGCAGCCAGGCGCAGGCGGAGCGGATCTGGGCGGTACTGCCGCACTTCCGACCGGGGCAGGCGATCAACCATTTCGGCTTTGGCGGCACCCTGGCCGGCAACGCGCTGCAACTGGCGGCGATGCGCGCGACCTTCGCCGAAGTGATGACGGAGGACGCCTATCGGCACATGTTCCAGCTCGCCGCGCAGCTCGAGGCGGGCGTCCGCGCGACGCTCGAGGAACTGCGCCTGCCCTGGCACGTGACGCGCATCGGCGCGCGCGTCGAGTACCTGTTCATGACCCACGCCCCGCGCAACGGCGGCGAGGCCCACCACGCACGCAACGGCCTGGTCGAGGCCTGCCTGCACCTCTACCTGCTCAACCGCGGCGTGCTCTTGACGCCATTCCACAACATGGCGCTGACCTGCCCGGCGACCCGCGCGGAGGACGTCGAACTGCACGACCGCCTGCTCCGCGATTGCCTGGGCGAACTGCTGGAGCGCCCATCGTGAGGCGCTTGGAGAACCGCGTCGCACTGGTCACCGGCGCCGGCCAGGGCATCGGCCGGGCCATCGCCGAATGCTTCGCCGCCGAAGGCGCCAGGGTTCTGCTGGCGACGCGTACCGCCAGCCGCGGCCAGGCCGTCCTGGAGGCGATCCGCCTGGGCGGAGGCACGGCCGAACTGCTGGCCGTCGACCTGAGCGAGTACGACGCCGCGAGACGAGCGGTGAGCGCGACCCTGGAGCGCTTCGGCCAGTTGGACATCCTCCTGCACAACGCCGCTGCCTTTCCCC
>NZ_SCND01000191.1:0-11461 GCF_005503585.1 Pseudomonas sp. 2VD | reverse complement strand
GGTGGAGTTCTGGGGCAACGGCACCGAGCGGCTGCACGAGCGCCTGCGCTACGACCGCGACGAAGGAGGCTGGAAGCACCGCTACCTGCAACCGTGACGACACCGCTGCGCCGGCGTTTCACGGCGGATATGCGTCCCGCGGCCCCGTAGTCGGGCCGTAGGGCGAATAACGCCACCGGCGTTATCCGCCGCTGCGCCGACGTTTCATGGCGGATAACCGCAAGCGGTTATTCGCCCTACGCGGCCTTGGAGCCCATCCAACCGCACGCGGTCATGCGCCCTGCGCGGGCTCGGAGTCCGGCCCAGGCGATGTTCGGGGTTGGACGCCGTAGCCGAAGGCCCGGCGCAATCCGGCGATCGCCTGTTGCCGATCCATGCCGCGCACGGCCGGCGGATCGGCGCGTTCGCAGAATTCGCGCCAGACGAACAGGGTCAGCTCGGCGCCATCGGTAAGGGGTTCGGCGGTCGGCACGCCGAACTGCTGGAGCGTCCGGTAGCGCGTGTCCTCCCAGAACAGTTCCTCGACCCAGTCGTACAGTGGAATCAGGTGGAAATGCACCGGCAGGCCGGGCATGTGGCCGTAGCGGCCGACATAGATGCGTCGCGGCCGCAGCAGCGCGTCCATTTCGCGCTCGACCCTGGCCAGCAGCGGCCCGAATTCGGCGAGGGCTTGTTCCGGCAGTTGGTGGAAGGCCGTCGCCGGTTGCCGCGAGCCGAGCATGCAGTAGCCGGGCAGGGCCGAGTCGATCCGCTGGTTCAGCGTCCAGTGGCGGGTCTGGTGGATGATCAGCTCGGGCGGGATATGCATGGGGCGGCGCTCCGCAGATGGGGCGCCCACTGTAACCCGTCGTCAGGGAAGATCCAGCCCGGTCTTGCGCCGTTTCATATCGTCGATGCGTTGTCGCAGCGCCAGGCGCTGGGCTTCCGGCTTGGCCAGCCACCAGTCGCGCACCGCCGAGTTGTCGTAGCGCGTCAGCCAGGCGGGGAAGCGCGCCATCTGCGCTTGCGGAAAGTCGTTGGCGCGGCCGCGCAGGTAGTGATCGAAGAAACCCAGCACCAGGGCATTGGGAGCCTGGATGAGGACTTCCGTCGGTGCCGAGCCGAGCAGCCCGTCGCGCAGCGGCCGGCGGATGAACAGCGGATTGTCGGTAAGCCCGGCATGGGCCGAATCGCGCAGTACCAGGCGATGAATGTCCTGGCGCTGGCCGGCGTGCTCGAAGCGTTCGTAGGAAAAGTCGTTGAAGCTTCTCGGGCGGGCCGGCGCTTCGATGCCGAACAGCCGGTAGAAGTTGCCAAGGTCGGCGTGCAGCATCAGCAGCGGTGCCGGGAAATCGCTATCGAAGGGCGCGAAGTCGAAGTCGCCGCCGTCGAGGTTGACGGCCGCCGCGCAGCGTCGGTCGACCATGCAGACCGCGCCGGTGGTCGAGCCGCCGAAGGACATGCCCATCTCGCCGGTGTGCGCGAAGTCGCTGGCGGCCACCAGGTCGGCGACCCTGTCCGGGACCTCGCCGGCCTGCAGGCGGTCATGGACGAACAGGCGGTCGGCCAGCCATACCGGCGCGCTGAGGTTGACGGCGCGGTTGGCCGGGGCGGGCAGGTCGAGGGCGGTGTGCAACTGGCCGTCGAGGCGCTGGTCGAGATCGTCGCTGACATAGCCCTGGCGCATGGCCTGCGGCAAGCCGTCGTGGGCGGCCCGGCGCAGGTGTTCGACCAGCCCGGGGTCCATGGGCAGCAGCGTGCCATCGGGCAGGCGGGTCGGCGACGCGTCGCCGCTGTGCTGGATGGCGTAGACCGCGTAGCCGTGGCTGGCCAGTTCTTCCATCAGGGTCCAGTTGCCGCCGGCGAAGGCGCTGTAGCCATGGCTGTAGAACACCACCGGCAGGCGAGCGGAATCGTCGCGCAGCGGGGCGTCCGGATAGGAATTGGTGCGCAGGTGCTTGAGGTAGGTGAGCAACGGCGGAAAGCCGAGTATTTCACCGAAGCCTCGCGCGGTGCTGCGCGCCTCGCCTGGGTCGAAATAGTGACGCGGCGCGGCGCCGGCGATCGGGCGTGCCGGGTACCAGGCGCGTACCAGCAGGCGCCGCGGTTGTCCGGCCGGGGCGCCGAGCAGGCCGGGTCGGCTGGGGTCGTCCAGTTCGAAATCGCGCACGCCGACCGCATAGGGGCCGCTCGGCGCCGGCAGCGGCGCGACCGGGAACAGGTACAGCGCGGCGATTGCCAGCAGCACCAGCAGGCCGTACAGCGAACCGGTCCGGAACGGCAGGCCGCGCACGGGCTTCCGGCGCAGGCAGGCGCCGAGCAGCAGGGAGAAACCGGCGAAGGCGCCGACGGCGGCTTGCCAGCGGTCGTCCCATGCAGCGTACAGGCCGGCGCCGAGCGCCAGCGTCGAGGCGAGCGCCAGCAGGCCACGGCGGCCGGGCAGGGCGGGTATCCACCAGGCGAACAGGGCCGCCAGCAGGGTCGCGACCAGCAGCAGGTCGACAGCGGTCATGGTGCTTCGCTCCTCGTTTCCACGGGGCGCGTCGGCTGGCTCGGCCAGAACGCCGCCAGCGCCAGCAGCAGACCGACCAGCGCGTAGGGGGCGCGGCTGTCCAGTTGGTGAAGCAGCGCGCCGAGCAGCGGCCCGCTGATCAGGCCGAAGCCATGTACGGCCACCAGGGTGCCGGCGGCGGCACCCTGTTCCTCGGCGCGCACGGCATTGGCGTTGAGCGCCGAGACTGCCGGGAACACCCAACCCATGCCCGCCGCGGCGACGAAGAAGGCCAGCCAGAGCAGCGGCGGCGAGTCGGCGAAGCACACGGCGGCGAAACCGATGGCGGCGACCAGCCCGCCGACCCGGATCAGTCGCGGCGGTGGCCAGTCCAGGCGGCGCACCAGGAGCTGGGCCAGGATCAGCGCGACGCCCACGGCGGTCAGGGCGATGCCGGCCACCCGCGCGGCGTCGGCGGAATCCAGGCGCAGCCGGTCGAGGGCGAAGAAGCCCACGGTGATCTGCGCCACGGTGACGCTGAACATCGCCACGAAGCCCACCGCCAGCGGCCGCCGCAGGCGGCGGTCGCCGATCGCCAGGGCGGCGCCGCGGTTCGGCTGGCGACGCTCCTCGCGCGGCAGCCAGCGCCAGAGCGCCAGCAGGGCGACCAGGGGCAGCGCGCCGGTGACCAGCAACGGCAGGACCAACCCGTGAGTCGCCAGCAGTCCGGCCAGCCCCGGCCCGATCACCATGCCTATCGCGCTGGCCGCGCCGAGTCCGGCCAGCGCCGCGGCGCGTCGTTGCGCCTCGACGTGATCGGCCACCAGTGCCGCCGTGCAGGCTGGCACCGCGGCGTAGAAACCGCCGGCGAGGCCGCGCAGGAGAACGATACCGGCGAAGGCGAGCAGGGTCGGCAACGTCCAGTGCAAGGCGAGCACGATGAACAGGCAGAGCGAGGCGTAGGAGAGGGCGAAGCCGGCCAGCCCGCCGAGCAGTATCCGCCGTCGCCCATGCCGGTCGCTGGCGATGCCCCAGGGCCGCGCCGCGAGCATCCAGGCGATGCCGCCGACGGTCACCGCGGCGCCGGCCTGCCAGGGCGCCAGGCCGAGCTTGCGGGCGAGCGGGCCGACCAGGGCGACGAAGGACATCACCGCGAGGGTGCAGACGAAGGTCTCGAACATCAGCGGACGCAGGTCCAGGGTGTTGGCGGAGGGCGGCGGGGTGGTCATCTCAGGGATTCCTTCGGGTTCGCGGCAGGCGCAGCCAGACCCAGCCGACCAGCACCAGCGGAGTGCCCAGGGCGAGCCAGGAGAGCAGGTCGTAGAGGCCGTCGCCGAGCAGCGCCGAGAGCAGCCCGAAGAGGCCGAGCAGGGCCAGCAGCAGGGGCCAGCGGAAGATCATCCAGAGACCGCGCCTCATGCCTTGCCCTCCGTCGCCAGGCTGCCGTCCGGCAGTTCCGCCAGGCGCTTCTCCAATGGCGTCTTGCGTCGGCCGAGCCAGAGGTAGAGACCGCTGGCGAGGATGACGATGCTGACGAGGTCGAGCAGCGCCCAGACGATCTTCAGCGGCATGCCGCCGTAGTCGCCGAAGTGCAGCGGCTGCGACAGCAGGAGCGTCTTCACGTACAGCGGCATCTCGCGCATGTCGGTGAGTTCGCCGCTCTGCGCGTCGATCAGTGCCGGCTTCAGCAGGCGCTCGGTGAGCGGCGTGTTGCCGCGCATGAACACCGCATAGTGATGCTGGCTGCTGAACTGGGTGCCGGGGAAGCCGACGAAGCTGACCTCCATGTCCGGCGCCGCCCGGCGTGCCGTGGCCAGGGCCGCGTCGAGCGAGCCGAGGCGCTGTAGCGGCGGCGCGTCCTTGTAGGGCGCGGTCATTTCCGCCAACTGCCCGCCTTGCCAGAGCATCAGGATCGGCAGGGCCAGGGTGTTGATCACCCCGGTCACGCCGACCACCAGTACCCAGGACAGGGTGACGATGCCCAGCAGGTTGTGCAGGTCCAGCCACTTCAGGCGACGGCTGCGTTCGGCGCGTACCGTGGCGAAGTCCAGCTTGCGCATGAACGGCGTGTATACCACCACCCCGGACACCAGCGAGGCCACCAGCAGCAGGCCCATCAGGCCGAGGAACAGGTAGCCGGGCAGGCCGAGGAACAGGTCGGTGTGCAGCTTCAGCATCAGGTACATGAAGCCGCCCGGCGGCGGCAGCGCGTCGAAGAATTCCCCGGTACGCGCGTCGAACGGCTGCATGTGGCCGTTCTCCGGCGGCGGTACCAGGCTCGGCGCGCTGATCACCAGGCCCAGCGGGTCGTCCTTTTCGAATACCAGGAAGCGCACCACTTCGCCCGGCCGGGCGGCCAGGGCGCGGGCGATCACGTCGTCGTAGTCGATGCGCGGCGACTCGGCAGTGAGCGGCTCGAGCTGCGGATGCGGCTCGAAGTAGTGCTCGATCTCCTCGTGGAAGATCAGCGGCAACCCGGTGAGGCAAAGCATCAGCAGGAAGATCGTGGAGATCAGGCTGGTCCATTTGTGCACCAGGTACCAGGTGCGCAGGGTTTTCGCGGTCATAGGCTGGTCATCGGCGGTTTCTGGTTATGGTGGGGCGGACTCAGAAGTCCGCCGTGAGGGAAAGGGAAAGGGTGCGCGGCGAGCTGATCGACAGGTAGCCGTTGGCTGCGGTCCAGTAGTCCTTGCCCAGCGCGTTCTCCAGGTTGGCGCGCGCCACCAGCGGCTTGCCGGCGACCTGGAAGGCGTAGGCGGCGCCGAGGTCGACGCGGTTCCAGTGCGGCACGGCGAGGGCGTTGGCGCTGTCCACGTAGGCCGAGCCGGTGTAGATCCAGCGGCTGTCGAGGGTCAGTCCGTCGACGAACGGGGTGTCCCAGCTGACCCCCAGGTTGGCCTGGCGACGGGCCACGCCGGGCGCGTCCTTGCCTTCGCTGGCAGGGTCGCCGGTCTTGTTCTGCTCGGGCTTGATGTAGGTGGCGCCGGCCATCACCCGCACGCCGTCCAGGGGTTCGCCATAGAGGCTCAGCTCCACGCCGCGGTTGCGTTGCTCGCCGTCGGCGCGGAAGACGTTGCTGGCGTCGGTATAGGCGTTCGGTTTCCTGATCTCGAACAGCGCCAGGGTGGTGGTGAAGCCGCCCAGGTCGTACTTGGCGCCGATCTCGTATTGCTCGGCCTTGTATGGCGCCAGCACCTGGCCGGCGTTGGCCGCGGTCATCGGCGCCGCCTCGCCCTGGCTGAGGCCCTGGATGTAGTTGGCGTACAGCGACAGGTCCTGCAGCGGCTTGACCAGCACGCTGGCCATCGGCGTCCACACGTGCCGCTTGTCGTGGCTGGTGCGCGCGCCGCTGGTCTGGTCGTAGTTGCGCGACTCGATCTGCTGGCGGCGCACGCCCAGGGTGACCTGCACGCGATCCTCGAGGAACGACAGCCTGTCGGCCAGCGCCACGCCGCCGAGGTCGGTTTCATTGGTCTTCGGAATGCTCCCGTCGAGGCTGGAGAAGTCCGGCAGCGGCGTGTGCGGCGAGGTCTGGTAGAGGTTGCCCGGCTGCATCCCGGTGAAGGCGTAGACCATGCCCAGCCGTTCGTGCAGGCGGTTGGCGCTGAGCGTCCAGTCGTGGCGGAGCGGGCCGGTGTCGAAGTTGCCGCGCAGGCCGACCTCGGCGGAATAGGTGCGGCGGTCGCCGCGCTGGCGTGCCAGGCTGTTGACGATATCGCCCTGGTTGCCGATGAGGATGCTGTTGGCGGCGATGGTTTCGTAGTTGCTCTGGCGACCGCCGATGCTGGCGAACGCCGTCAGGTTGTCGGCGAGGTCGTACTCGCCGCGGTTGACCATGGAGTAATCCTCCTGGTCCAGGTAGGAATCGCGCAGGCCGAAGCGTGTCTTCGAGTCCGGGGCGTGGGGGATGTGAGTGGTTCCCGGGCCGGTCAGCAGCGGGCGCACCACGCCTTCCAGGCTTTCCTTCTGGTACAGCAGGTCGCTGGACAGGCGCAGGCGCTCGCCACGGAAGTCCAGGCCCAGGGAGAGCATGGGAAACTCGCGGCTCTGATGGTCGACGGCGGTATCGCCGTTGCGGTAGACGCCGTTGAAGCGCACGCCGAAGGCGTTGTTCTCGCCGAAGCGTCGGCCGATGTCGAGGTGAGTGCCGAGCTGGCCGCGCTGGGTCCAATCGACGCTGACGCGGGTCAGCGGCTGGTCGTCGGCGCGCTTGGGCACCAGGTTGATGGTGCCGCCGACGCTGCCGCCGGGGGAAATCCCGCCGAGCAGGGCGTTCGGTCCCTTGAGCACTTCCACGCGCTCGGCGAATTCGATCGGTACCCGCCAGAACGGCAGCAGGCCATAGAGGCCGTTGAAGGCGACGTCGGCGTTCTGCACGCTGAAGCCGCGAATCGTGTAGCTGTCCACCAGGTCGCCGCGCCCGCCGACCACCCGCACCGACGGATCGTTGGCCTGTAGCAGGTCGGCGACGCTGCGCGCCTGCTGCTGCTCGATGGTCCTGGCGGTGTAGCTGGTGATGCTGAATGGCGCATCCATCACGTCGGCGTTGCCCAGCATGCCCAGGCGCGCGCCACGGGCCACCTGGCCGCCGGCGTACTCGGCGGGCAGGGTCTCGGCACCGGCGGCCTGGGCGGTGATCAGCGAGGATTGCAGTTCCAGCGCGCCATCGGTGGCTGCCGGCACCAGGGTGTAGCTGCCATCGCTGCGCTGCTGCAACTCCAGGCCGCTGCCCAGCAGCAGGCGGTGCAGCGCCTCGACCGGCGCGTAGCGGCCGCGCAGGGCGGCGCTGCGGCGACCCTCGGCGAGGACCGGGTCGAACGCCAGGGATACCCCGTTGTCGCTGGCGAAGGCCGACAGGGTGCGACCGAGCGGGCCGGGGGCGATGTCATAGCTGCGCGCCGAGCTGGCGGCGGGCGCCTCGGCGGCAAGCAGGTCGGGGGCCGCGCCGGCGAGGGCGAGGGTCATGGCGGCGGCGTGGATGGCCAGGGACAGCGAACGGGGGCGAAGCGTGCGTACGGGCATGTACAGGGTTCCTCGTGGTCTCTGCGGACCTTGGGTCGGGGCGGATTCCTCTACTTGCCAGCCGAGAAGGAAAAAGGTCTCAGGTCGAGGCGGTTATTTTTCTGCGGAGCACGGTATGTCGATGGCAACGCCTGTTCCGGCGCAACGGCGGACGGCCTGCCGGGGTGGACGCGAGGGGCGCTTGCCACGGGGATGGCGGCCGCGCCGTCACGCCGGTACCAGGCTGATCCAGTAGTCGGTCACCCCGCGCACCTTCAGCGGATAGGTGGCCTGCAGCATGCCCAGCGTGCGCCGCAGGTCCAGCAGCGGATAGGCGCCCGACACCGCCAGCCTGGCCAGTTGCGGGTCGCAGCGCAGTAAGCCGCGACGATAGCGGGCGAGTTCGGCGAGCACCTCGGCCAGCGGCATCCGGTCGGCCATCAGCATGCCGCGGGTCCAGGCGTCCGGCAGGCCGTCGAAGGCCAGCCGGCGCGCTTCGCCGTCGGCGCCCAGGCGCACCGACTCGCCGCTTTCCAGCCAGCGCCCGCGTCCGTGGAGCGGGCTCAGTTCGACCCGCCCGGCGAGTACCGCGACCCGGGTCGCGGCCATCTCCTGGCGTACGTTGAAGCGGGTGGCACCGGCATGCAGCCGCGCTTCGGCGGTGGCGACGCGGAACGGACGCGGGTCGGCGCGGCTATCGACGAAGATCTCGCCGCGCAGCAGGCGTACCAGCCGCTGGCTGGCGTCGAAGGCCAGGTCCACGGCGCTGTCGGTGTTCAGGGTCAGCAGGCTGCCGTCGGGCAGGGTCAGGCGGCGCTGTTCGCCGACGCCGGTGCGCTGGTCGGCCAGCCAGTCGCGCAACGGCTCGGCCTGCCAGGTGGCGAGCCCCAGCGAGGCGCCGCCGAGGACCAGGGCGAGGTGCTTGATCGCGCGCCGCCGGTCCAGCCCGCGCTCGCGGCCGAGGGTCGGCAGGGCCAGCGCCGGCGGCAGTCGGCCGAGGCATTGCAGCAGGCGCTCGGCGCGCTCCCAGGCATGGGCGTGCTGTGGGCTGCGCTGCCGCCACTGGGCGCACGCCTGGCGCGTGTCGTCGGTGCAGCCGCTGTCCTGCAGGCGCACCAGCCACTCGGCGGCCTCGTCGAGGATCGGCGAGGGAATCCGGCCTTCGCCCGCGGAATTCATTCCATCAGCTCCAGGCACTGGCGGAAGGCCTGCTGCATGTAGCGCTTGACCGAGCCCAGGGACACGCCCAGGCGCTCGGCGATGGCTTCGTACTTCAGGCCTTCGATCTGCGCCAGGAGAAACGCCTGGCGGACCCTGTCCGGCAGGCTGCCGAGCAGGGCGTCTACTTCATGCAGGGTTTCCAGCACCATCAACCGCTGTTCCGGCGGCGGCGCGAGGTCTTCCGGGAGGTTGGCCAGGGCATCGAGGTAGGCGCGCTCCAGCGACTGGCGCTGGAACCAGTTGATCATCAGCCCCTTGGCGACGGTGGTCAGGTAGGCGCGCGGTTCGCGCGCATCCAGTACCCGGCGCGAGGCGAGCAGGCGGGCGAAGGTGTCCTGGGCCAGGTCGGCGGCGTTTTCCGCGCAGCCCAGGCGTCGCCGCAACCAGCCTTGCAGCCAGCCATGGTGGTCCTGATAGAGATGGCTCACAGCGTCGTGCAGGGAGGCGTCGGCCGGCGGCATGGAGGGGATCGCTGTTGTAATTGAGAATGAGTCTCATACTACTTACAGCGAGGGCATGCCTACAAGTCCCCCGGATCGGCGGCGCAGCGCCTCAGGCGTTTTCCAGGCCGTACTGGAAGAAAGCCATGTCGGCCAGGCGTCCGGTGGGATAGAGGAGCCCCTTGCGGGCGGTCTCCAGGCGCGGGAACGACAGCCTTTCTTCGCCGATCAGGCGGTGCAGCGCGGTGAGGGTGCCGCCGTTGACGCTCGTCAGGCCCCGGCGTGGATACAGCGCGCGACAGGCGGCCAGGTAGTGGCGGTCGAGGGCGGGAAACTCGCCCCAGACGCCGAGCAGGATCTTGCTCTTCAGGGTGTCGGTCCAGCTCACCCGGCTGCTGAGGGCATCCATCGACCCGAGCACCGTTTCCAGCAGCTTGCGGTTGTGCGCCAGGCGCGCGCCGTTGCCGGCGAAATCCACCAGGGACAGCTCGAAGAGTTCCGCTCCGGCACCGCTGAAGAGCTGCCGGGCCAGCGCTTTCATCAGGTCCAGGTTGCTGTTCTGCAGCAGTCCCGAGGAGCCACGGAACATGCCCCAGTTGGCCAGGTAGAAACCCAGGTGCAGGGCGGTGGTGTCGAGCTGTTCGGGGGCGGTCAGGTCGTCCCAGCTGCGACTGGGGTCCCAGACATACTCCCAGAGGTACTCCCAGGCCCTCAGGCGCGGGTATTCGTTGCCCGGGGCGGGCGCCAGGCTGGCGTAGTAGCGGTGGACATAGCGGGCGGCATCGAAAGCCATGCGTTCGTTCCCTGGCGGCTTGGAAAGACGGCATGGTAGAGCGTGTGATATCAAAAGGCCATATCGCTGTTCGCAGGGGACGCCGTAGCGCCCCCGCGGAGCGGCCTCAGGTGTTATTGCAGCCCTTGGCGATGGAGTCCTCGTTGGAGGTGTACGGCCGCGAGGGTTCCAGGTTCCACTCGGGCTTGTTGCGGGCGACGTTGAAGTGGCAGACCAGTTGTCGGCGCATGCTGCCGATATTGCTGTCGCGGTTGTCCGGGTTGTCCTTCCATTCGCTGTCCAGGTAGTGGTCGACCACCAGCTCGTTGAAGAAATTGTTGGTCTGGTTGTCCTGGATCTTGCGCCCGCAATCGGTCGGTACCACTTCCAGGGTCATGATCTTCTTCCTGAAGCCCGGATCGTCGCGCTCCACCCAGGTGGCGCTTTCCACATAGCGCTCGCAGGCATTCTTCTCGCTGGTCGGGTAGATCGCCTGCTTACGCCCGTCGTAGGCGAACTGCGCGTCCTGCTGGCGGGTCTGCGGCAGTCGCATGTTGATGATCGGGAGGAATGCCTGGACCGACTGGTACCACTGGATCTGGTTGAGCCGAGCGCCCTCCAGGCCGGCGTCCTCGGTGTAGAACGCGGCGAGGATCGACGGCGACTTCGGCGGGTTTTCCTCCCACTTGGCCAGGCGCAGTTCGTTCTGGGTGGTGAAGGATTCGTCGGCGATCTGCGCCATCGCCCGGATGCTCTGGTAGAAGGCCGGGCCGGCGGCGGTATTGCGCTCGTCGCGGACGTCGAAGGAGCACTGCCGCGAATGGTCGCCGCGGTTCTGCCGGTAGTTCGCCGCCCACTGCTCGGCGGTGCTGACGTTGATGTCCTGGCAGGACTTCTCGACGCTGTTCGGCGTGCGCCGCGAATCGGTGCAACCCTGCTGGGCGCGGTCGTCGGTGGCGGCGTCGATGGGGAAGGAACAGAGCACCGCATAGTCCTGGTGGTCCTTCGGATTACCGAAGATGGTGTCGAAGATGAAGCCACTCTTCAGGCCATAGGCGAGCTTGCGGTACTTGGCGTCCTTGCGCAGGTAGGAGGCGGAGACGCCGCCGCTTTTCTGGCTCTTCGGACTGATGCTGTAGAACATGTAGTCGGTCGAAGGCCAGGTGGCGCGGAACAGCACGCCGGAACAGAGGAATGCCGGCTTCGACGGTCCGCCGCAATCCTGGCGGGTGTCGTTGTACAACTGGTTGAGCCGGGCGACCACGTCGTTGCCCCGGTCGGCCTGGGCCGCGGGTGTCAGCGCCAGGCCGGCGGCGGCGAGAAGGTAGAGAAAGGTGGATCTGCTTCCGTTCATGGGATGGACTCCACGCAGGTTCGAAGGAGCGGGCCGGGGGCGGCCCGGTTGGTCCCGATGGGGACGAGCGCGACGGGCGGATCGCGGGGGATGAAGCGCTTGCGACGGCATGGCCGTCGGCGTTGGGACGTCAGTGGGACGTGGTGGCGCCAGTCTGCAACCGGGCGCTGCCGGGAATGCCGGGTGACCCCGGCATTCCCGGC
>NZ_SCND01000190.1:0-11518 GCF_005503585.1 Pseudomonas sp. 2VD | reverse complement strand
TATTTATCATCATCGATCAGGGGAGTACTCCAGATCACCAGTTCAAGGGCCGCGGCGATCTGAATGCGATGATCGGCAAGCCGGACGGGCAACAGGTCCTGGGCACGCTCCAGCCGGCGCAGCAATGTGTTGCGATGCGTGCCCAGCGCTTCTGCGGTCTGGGTGACATTGCAGCCATTGGCCAGGAAGGCGTGCAGCGAGCGCTGAAGCACCGAAGGCTCCGTCGCCAGACGCCCCAGGGTGCTCAAAACGAACTGCCTGGCCGCGCGGTCGTCCTGGGTCATCAGCGACACCATCCTCACCTGGTCGATGGTGGCAACGGCGGGTGCGCCCGCCAGGCGGCCCATCAGCCTTTGCGTCGTCAGGGCCTCCAGATGCGAGCGACGGAAGCCATTGACTCCCGTGCCCGGCGAGCCGATTGCCGCGCGAATCCCTGAAAACCGCAGTGCGATGCCTTGCAGCAGGTTCAGGTCCAGCGGTTTCGCCGCATGGCTCCAGACCCACAGGGTCGCGGGGCCGGCGAATACGATCAACGGCGCCGCCGTGCCCGTGAGTTGCGCCAGGGTACGCGCCACATCCTCCAGAAGGCGGATCTCGGCGTCCGGGCTTTCGCACCAGACCAGGCCGGCGTAGTGCTTCTGGAAAAGGCTGTAGCCCAGCCGCCTGCCGAATTGCTCCGTATCCACATCCCTGCCGTCGAGCAGCCGACTGACCAGGCTTCGTTTGTCGATCGGGTCGTCATGGGCCTGGGCGCTCTTTTCTTCCAGGATGATCTGGGTCACCACACGCATGTTGCTGTCGATGAATTCCGAGATGGACCGCGACGAGACCTCCAGGAACTCCTCGAGCACCCTGGGATCCTGCGTCAGGTTGAAGGCCATCTTCATCCATAGCTCCCAGGCGGTGTTCTGTGTCGACCTCGCGACATTCATCAGCAGCTCGGACAGCCCTCTGCGGGCGAGCTCCCTGGCCGTGTCCACCATGTCGGCCGAGACGTAGGGTTGCACCGGTTCTCCGGGGCGCTGCAGATTGGCGTTCGCCCAATGCAGCAACTCTGCGCGGTTGGCGCGCCGGCACGCCGCGAGGATGACCGGGTCCTCCAGCAGCTTGGCATCTTCCGGTGAAGAGAACAGCGCCTGATTGAGGCGCTCGACCCACTCCGGCGGCAGCGCCTGAGCGAGCTCGGCGCCTTTGCGCATGAGTTCACGAACGGCTTCCGATGGGCGTGGCCAGGAGGATGGCGTACTGGTCATGGGCGGTGCAAATCACTCAAAAATCACAGAGGAAATGGTGCAGTTCGTACCTTGGCGCAAGGTTGGGGGAAACCTAGCATGAACTCACTGCCTGAACAAAAAATACAAGGAGGCGCCGTGACGCTCCATGTTCTTTTTTTGGGGTTTAGCGCAGTGGCAAGCGGGCTTGTTCGCCGGTGCCCGTTGCCCGGACAGCGACCCGCCTGCGCCAACCGTTCCTTCAATCCGGAGTTCTTTCAATGTCAGCCTCTCGCGATACCTTCAGCCTGCCCGTCGTAACCCGCTCGACTCCAGCGCAAGAGATTGCACTGCTGAGCGACCAGGCAGGTGCGGTGATCATCCGCAACTTCATGACCCCCGAACAAGTCGCACGGATCAACAACGAACTGGACGCTCCCCTGGCCGCGCTCGAGGCCGGCTCCAAGCACCAGCACGAGCTGATCGCCGAGTTCCATGGCCGCCAGACCAAACGGCTCACCAACCTCGTCACCCACAGCAAGACCTTTCGCGAGGAGATCCTCGATGACGACCTCTTTCACGACCTGGGGAACGTGCTCTACGCCGCGGAGTGCGGTGACTGGTGGCTGACCACGGCCCAGTTGATCGAGATCGGCCCAGGCAACAAAGCGCAAATGCTGCACCGCGACATGGCGCAGTACCAACCGTTCGTGGCCATGAATAAACATGCGCCGCGCACCATCACCAACCTGATGCTGGCGCTGACCGATTTCACCGAGGAAAACGGTGCCACGCGCTTGATCCCCGGGAGCCAGGACTGGGATGACTTCGACGATGTAGGAACCCCAGAAATGACGATCCCTGCCCTGTTGAAAGCAGGAGATGCCGTGCTGTTCGGCGGGAAAGTCGTTCATGGCGGCGGGGCCAACGTGACCGCTGACTTCTACCGTCGCGGGCTGACCATCCCGATGCAGGCTTCGATCATCACGCCTGAAGAGGCCTACCCGTTGATCGTGCCGCTCGAACTGGTCAGAACGCTTGCTCCGCGCGTTCAGAAGATCCTTGGCTTCCGCTCCCAGTACCCCAATGGCAGCCCAGGCCTGTGGCAACATAACTACGCAGACCTGGCCGACTATCTCCAGCTCTAGAAGCCTTCCACGCTGGCTGGCCTGGCCCCGAAGGCGCCAGGCCCAACCGCGTCCCCGGACAAGCAAAGAGGCCGGTGAACACTTTCATTCCTGGCGGGGCATTACTCCGCGACGTGAAAACAGCAGCGGCGTGCCGTCGGCGTTGAACAGCGCCGCCGTCAGCGAGAGGCCGTCAGCCGTCGGTGCTTCCTGGAAACTGTTTCCACCATCCCTGCTCCGTACCTTCAGTCCGTCAAGCCCGACCGCCAATACCCGCGCGCCAGCCACTGCTATGGATGTGACAGAGCCCTTGCCTTGCGTTGGCACTCTGCGAAAAGCCTTGCCATCGGCAGAGCCCTGCAACAGGGTGCCACGCTGACCACCCAGCAGCAGACGCCCATCGGCCAGCACCGCGCCAGACCACAGGGTGCCTTCATAGCCGGTATCCAGGTAACGCCAGTTCTTCCCCTGGTCGTCGGAGCGCAGCACCTGCCCATGCTCGGCCGTGGCGTACAGGCTGCTGTGGTTGTCGGCAAACAGCCCCATCAGGTTGAGGTCGGCCCGCTTGGCTCCTGAAGGCGCTTGCAACGGCTGCTCCGTCCATGTCTTGCCGCCATCCTCGGTGGTCAGCACCAACGACCAGAGCCCTACCGCAACGCCCTGCCGGGCATCGAAAAAGTGCACGGCGAACAGCGGCCGGTCTTCTTCGCTCGACAGGCGCTGGACCTGCCAGGATTCCCCGCCGTCGGCGGTGGACAGGATCGCGCCCCAGTGACCCACCGCCCAGCCGTGCCTGGCATCCACGAAGGACACACCCGTCAATGGCGTGGATAGTGGGACCGAGCGTGCCTGGCGCCACTGCCTGCCCTGGTCGTCGGACAACAACACGACACCGTGGTCGCCCACGGCAACCACCCGCTCTCCGGCCCAGCCGGCGGCCAGCATGGTGGCCTGCGTGGCATTGCCCGCCTGCACGGCCGGCACGGCCTGCAACGGCGCGGCCTGGAGAGACATCAGCGGCAATCCTGCTGCGAGCAAGGCCGCGGTGAATGAAACCCTGAACTTCATGCTTCTCTCCTCAGTGCACCAGCGCGCCGATCATGCGCACGGGACGTTTGCGCGGGAACGCCCGCTCCAGCCATACGGCGAAGGCCGGCAGCACGGTCATGGCCATGACCATGTTGACGATGAACATGAAGGCCAGCAGCTTGCCCATGTCGGCCTGGAACTTGAGCTCCGAGAAGGCCCAGGTGGCCACGCCAACGGCCAGGGTGATGGCGGTGAAAATGGTGGCGACGCCCACCTCGAGCAGCGCGTACTCCACCGCCTTGGTGATCGTCTGGCCATGGGCCAGGTGCAGTTGCAGGCGGTTGTAGATGTAGAAGGCGTAATCGACGCCAATGCCCACTGCCAGCACCATCACCGGCAAGGTGGCGATGGTCAGGCCGATCTGCAGCTCCTTCATGAACCAGTAGCCAATGAAGGTGCCGATGGTCAGCGGCAGGCAACACACCAGGACCGCCCGCAAGTCGCGATAGACCACGAACACCAGCAAGGCGATGGCGGCATAGACGTAAAGCAGCATGGGGGTCTCGCTCTTCTCCACCTCTTCGTTGATCGCTGCCAGGACGCCGGCGTTGCCGGAGGCGAGGCGGATCGAAATGCCTGACATCGGATACTCGCTGCGGAAGGCCTTGGCGGCGTCCACCACTCGGTTGATGGTCGTGGCCTTGTGATCGGCCAGGTACAGGTGCACGGCCGACATGCTGCAATCGATGCGCATCAGCCCGGGGGTTCGCGCAACCTCGGTGGCCAGCGCGGCGTAGTTCATCGGGTCGATGGGCACCGCCGCCATCTTCGGGTTGCCTTCGTTGTAGCCCTCGTTGAACTGACGCATGGTGGTGGAGAAGGACGCGACCGAGAGGACGCCGGGCACCCCCTGCATGGCCCACACGAAACGATCCTGGTACTGGCCCAGGGCGACATCCTCGCAGGCCACCTCGGAAGGAGCCTTGTCGACTTCGAACACCACGCTGAGCCAGTCCAGGCCAATGTCGTAGTTGCTGGCGATGGAGACCGCGTCGCGATTGAAGCGCGAGTCCTCGCGCAACTCCGGCGCACCCGCCTGCAGCGTGCCGACGACGCGGTCATGGCTTTGCCAGATCGCCGCCAGGAACACCGCCAAGGCCGCGCCGAGCACCCACTGCGCCTTGCGTGGCTCGGCGAGCCGGGCCAGGCCCCGCAGCCAACGGCTGCGACGCTGCCGGGAAACCTCCTGGGCGGCTGCGTACTTGTCGTCGACGCGCAGCAACGACGCCATCAACGGCAGCATCACCAGGTTGGTGACGATCTTGTAGGCCACGCCAAGCGAAGCCGTGATCGCCAGTTCCCGCACCATCGGGATCGGGATCAACAGCAGCGTCACGAAGGAAACCAGCGCGGTCACCAGCGCCAGCGTCCCGGGAACCAGCAACCCGGTGAAGCTCGAGCGTGCCGCCTCTTCGGCGCTCTTGCCGATGGCGATCTCGCGCACGATGAAGTTGATTTGCTGCACGCCATGGGAAACCCCGATGGCGAACACCAGGAAGGGCACCAGCACTGCCAGCGGATCGAGCCCGTAGCCCAACAGGCGCAAGCTGCCGAACTGCCAGACCAGCGAGGCCAGCGAACAGACCAACGCCAGCAAGGTGAAACGCAGCGAGTGGCAATACCAGTACACCGCCCCCGCCGTCAGCAGCAACGCCAACAAACAGAACTCCAGCACGGCTGAAGCTCCGTCGGCGATGTCGCCGATCTGCTTGGCGAAACCGATGATCTGGATTTCGAAATCGCCGTCTTCGAAGCGCTGGCGGATCTCTTTCTCCAGCCGATGGTTGAAGGTTACGTAGTCCAGATGGGCGCCCTGGCTATCGTACTCGTTGAGTTCCACCGTGATCATCGCGCTGCTCTGGTCCCGGGAAACCAGCGTACCGATGAAGCCGCCCTGGGCAGTAGAATTGGCGATCTTCGCGATGATCCGGTCATCCAGGTGCTCGGAAGAAACCGTTCCGGGTACCAGCGGATCAGCACGAAAACCTTCCTCGGTGATTTCGTTGACGAAGGCGTTGGGCGTCCACAGGGAGCGCACGCTGCTGCGCGATACTCCGGGGAGGAAGGTCACCGCCTGGGTGACGTCATACAGCCGCTTCAGGCCCGGGGCGCTCCAGATATCGCCCTCTCGGGCCTTGACCACGATGGTCAGTCGGTTCGCCCCCAGCAGGTCATTGCGGTAGGCCTCGAATGTCTCGATGTATTCGTGGCCTACCGGCAATTGCTTTTCGAAGCCGGCATCCATGCGCAGCTGTACGGCGAACCAGCCCATGATCAGCGTGAATACCGCCAGGCTCGCCAGCACCAGCCGGCGATGCCTGAACAACACACCTTCGACATATGACAACAGGCCACGTGTCGGGGCCTCAGGTAGCTTTACAGAACCGTTCAAGGCAAGCCTCACAAGGTGCGGGAGATCGCGATGCCGACATAATCGCGGTCACGATAAAGCTGGTCGTAGGGCGTCTCACCGCCCATGAACTTCGCGTAGTTGAGGGAAATCTGCCAACTGGCCGGGTTCCGCACGAAGTTCAGGTACAGGTTCATGCTGCTCGCGTCCTCGGTGAAGGTTGCGCTGAGGTTCGGTGTCCGTCCTCCCAGCGACCGTGCATAGAAGACGCCTGGCGTGACCTGCCAGCCCGGCAACAAGGTGCCGTCATAGGTCAGGCTGAAGTCCAGGTTGATCCCCGAGGAGGTCTTGTCGCCACGGGACTTCGGCGCTCTGGCAGGATCCAGCTGCCAGGCATTGAGCCCCGCGGCGAGCGGTTCGCCATTGACCTCGTCATGCAGCCCCGGGTACTTGATGACCACCAGTTCGGTCAGCAAGCTGCCCGTGCTGGCCCCGCTGAAATCCAGAAGCGTCGGGGAATTGGACGGCGTGAAGCTGTACAGGCCGGTCAGGTGCCACTGGAATTTCTTCTCGTCCTTCCAGCATTTGCCGCCGTTGCCGGTACACAGGTCGATGACCGGGTTGAGCATGACCGAGTCCTTCGGCCGGTACGACAGCTCCGTACCGACGGCCCAGTCACCGATCGGCATGTTGGCACTGATGCCGTACATCATCCGGTCTTCCTGGTACTCCCAGGTCGGTGCCGCCGCGAAGGTGTTCGGGTCGAGAATGGCGACACGCAACGATGGCAACTTGTCGTGATAACGCATTACGTAGAAGCCATAGGCGACGTCGCTGTCCTCCGGCTGCCAGCGCAGCGAAAGGCCCCACTGGCCGCTGTCGCGGGCGTCCTTTTCGGAGAATCCGTAGTCCCCCCTGCCCTCACCCAGCGCGTTGGTGGTGGACCAGTAGCTGCCCACCGGCGGCAATTCGCTTTTGTTCCAGCGGAATTGATAGTAGGCCTCGACGTTGACACCCGAACCCAGGCCCGACGCGACACTGAGCATCGGCGCCGGCAGCACGGCCTCCTTGAGCTGCACGCCGGGGCGCGCCAAGGCCTGGTAATCGTAGGCGTTGGTATTGTTGATGCCACCGGCCACGAACAGGCTTTCGCCCCAGTTGATCACCTGGTTGCCCAGGCGTGCGCGGACCCGCTGCCCGCCCACGTCGAAGCCTTTGCTCACCCACAGGTCCAGCAGGCGGGCCTTGAACGCGAGGTCGTCGCGGGCGTCGTCGCTCAGCCCGTTGCTGCCGACGCTCTCCGGGGTGTTGAACGACAGCGTGCCGGTGGTATCGGTGGCAGCGAAGTCGCGGATCCAGGTGCCGCGCGCCATGAAGGTGATGTCCTCGGGCATCTTCAGCAACAGCTCATGGGTGCCCTTGAGGTAGTTGGTGAACATGTCGCCGCGGTCGTAGTTCAGGTCGCCCTGGTCGGCCACGCCGGAGCTCTGCGCCAGGCAGCCGGAGGGCGCGTTGTGCCCGGTCGGTCCCTGGTTGATCAGGTTGCAGCCCCGTGACTCGGTACGCAGACCCATGCCTGCGGTGATCGTGGAGTCGAAGGAGCCATTGAGGGTTTCGGTTTCGAACGTGAATCCCATTGCCAGTGGGGTTGTGCACGCGATGACAAGGCCTGAGGCTTTCGTAATTATTTTTTTCATGCTGGCTCTCGATCTGACGTCGGTTAGCGCTCGCTGATGGCTCGCAGATTGTCGGAGGTGAAGAAGTCACGCTTCAGGCGGGGGGAGCCGTTGTCTTCGGTGAGCCAGCGAATATCGTTCTTGCCCGCACCGATCGAGGTCATGTCGAAGAGGTAGCGGCCATCCGCCAGGTTGTACTGGACCTGGGCCTGGACGTCGCAGGCGCCTGTCTCGTACACGGGAATCGAGAACCCTTCGCGCACTTTCCAGATCTGCCCTTGCTTGTCGTAGTCCACCGCCAGCAACGGGTTCCAGCTGTCCTCGTCGATGTAGAACATGCGCTTCGGCGCCTGATGGCGCATGCCTTGACGGACATTGGCCTCGACGACCCAGACCCGATGCAGCTCATAGCGACGCGACTGCGGCGCGATCGAGTCGTTGCCGGCAAACGTCTCCACCTTGGCGCCAGTGTCGTAGGCACCGAAATCGTTGTAAGGCACCAGCAACTCCTGCTTGCCGATCAGCTTCCAGTCGAAACGGTCCATGGTGCCGAAGAAGACGTTCGCCTCGTCGACGGTGTACTGGTTATCCAGGCCGATCTGTGGCGCATCGTAGGAGTACGACGGCATTCGCCGCACGCGGCGCTGGCCGGGGAAGTAGTAGAAGGTCGTGGCCTGTTCGCCGGCCACGGCAGTCTGTACCGCGGACTGGCCGGCCAGAGCAGCCGGCTCGAGGTAGTTGAAGAAGGTCGCATTCTCCAGGCGGCCAACTGACGAGAAGAGCGCACTCCCCTTTTTCCCCCAGGGCGTGAAGAAGAAGGTATCTGTCGACTGACGTAACCATTCCCCCCCTTTGCGTGGAGAAATTCCGGAAATGGTCCGGGGAATTTCGACGCCAACGCCGCGGTAGCGCATCTTCATGTTCCACATCACCTCGGCACCGGTACTCGGCATGGGGAACGGGATGCCCGGAACGTGAGCCTCGTCCAGAGCGAGGCCGGCAGCATCGAGCTTGGCGAAACCAACGTTCTGCCGGGTGTTCTCGGCCACGAAGTCCGGAGCGCTACAGGTCCGACGGGTCGGATACACATCCATGCGATAGCCGGGAATCCTCTTGAACAGCTCGACCTGTCCGGGGGACAGCTTGCTCGAGTGTTGCGCGAGATTGTTCGCGTCGATGCTGTAGAGCGGCTTGTCGCCCTTGAACTTCCAGTGCTCTCCTCGCACCTGGCCGTAGCTCCATCCCTCGTCCTGCTGTCCAGGCTGCGTCCAGGCAGGAATATCCCCGCTTGCACTCGCTGCGATCTCCCCGCCCAAGGGGGTCAGTTTCGACCCCAGCGCCTCGGGGCCCTGGGGCGCAGCCTGGACCGAACAGAGCACGGTCGATACCGCGAGGGTCATGAACAACTGCTGCTGGAAAACACGACGGGTGGGCGCTTCACCTTCCAGCCGTTCAGTTACATCTTTCATTGGATGGCTCCTCACACAGGGCATGGACCGGTTGCTCGACCTCCCAAGGGGAAGAAGTCGGCTCCTGTCGATAATGATCATTTGACCTGATCAATTGACCATGTCGGACGATCATGAGGCAAACCATATGCCAGTTCTCTTTCATGTTTTTTTAATTGTTATAAATCAGGCGGTTATGGAAAAAGTTCTGTTCCAGGCCCAGTGCCCTGTGCACCACCTTGGGAAGTAAAGAAACATGTGTTACCTGGAGATGCTTGGTAACAGGGCACAAGAGAGCTTGAGGGGAACTTTCGTAGATATCGGCTCGGGCATTTTTAATTGTCGTTTCGCCTCGGGTCAGAGGGAGCGATCGGATATGACCGGTCATGAATCGAGCAACTTTATCCGACAATGCACGCTCCGCGGCGGAGCGGGACTATAGCGGATGTAATGCCTGCAAAAAAAAACCGCCCCGAAGGGCGGTAAAAGGCAGGGCCAGGGCCTGCCATGGAGTTACAGCAGAACAGTTCTGCCAGGTTATCGGGTCAGAAAGAAAAACTTGTCGCGCCGTATTGTTTATCGCGGACGAGGAAACGCTTGGCCGTATACCTTGTTCGAACGCTCCAGCGCACCATAGGCATAGTACAACTGCACCATGGAATAGGACCAAGCCAGGAAGGCCATGGTCATGAAGACCATCTTCGTGTCGTCTCCCGGAATCGGGAAGAAGTCATATCTGAGCGCTACTACCAGGCCCGCCAGCCCGCCAGCGATGGTGGCCAGAGTATGGAGGGCTTCGCCTGCACGGGCCAGTTGCAAGGTGAAGTAGCAAAGATACAAGGTATAGGCTGACCACATGAATACATAGAAATAAGGGAGGAATCCCTCGATGATTCCAGACAGGAAATAGACGCCGGTAGCGGCAAAGCCAGCTACAAAAATGAGGATGTCCTTGGCGGGCGACGGTTTGTAATCGTGGGTAACTGCCATTAGCCCGAGCGTAGCGATAACTGGCACTCCCACCCCTCGCGAAAAGGCGTCGAGAAAGATCGCGATGTTGTAGTTGGCTTGCCAGCCGGTGGCTATGAATGTAGTGAAGTTCGATGCCGAGATACCTACGATCAAGAACTCCAGGCCAAGCAAATAGTTTTTCCGCCTGATGAATGCAGCGCCATAAAACAATCCGGAAATCACCAGGAGAATACATGAGAGCAGAGCGAACAAGTCTCTCGGTTCCACGTTAACTGCCCCTTCAGATAGAGTTGTATCGATGCCTTGTGTCTAATCGGTGCAAGGGAGTACGGGCATAACCCCATTAACTCCCCGCATCGTTATCAGCCGTTCAAGGCTTTGTCTTTGCGCACTTTCTTGTCGGTCCATGCATCCAGTAGCCTGGCGGCCGCAAAGGCCGTCTTTATGGCGCACCATTGAAGTGGCTCGGGTAGCATGGATGGCGTCTTGTGTTCCAGCGCCGCTAGCAGCGGAGGCTCTCCACCGCCGATTCGCTCGGCGAAAAGCGCGCCCATGAGCGATTGAGTGGCAAGGCCATGCCCTGAACATCCCGCCGTATAGAAGATGTTCTGCCTGGCCCCTGTCACCCCGACCACGGGGAGGAAGTCGTAGGCCCCGCTGATATACCCGCTCCAGCAATGCCGAATGGCAAGGCCCTGCAAGGAAGGAAAACGCTCGCGCAACACTCTCGACAACGCGGCGTAGGCGGCGTGGTCCGGAACATTGGGTGTCTTCGAGCCGTAGGCATAACCCAATTGCTTCACGGTCAGCAGCAGGGTGTCATGGGCCGTCAGGCGATGACTTTCCATGGTGTAGTGCGGCGTAATGAGGCCTTCACGCTCTTGCCAACCCAGGGACGCCAGTTGCTCCGCCGATAGCGGCTGGGTTTCGATTGCCGAAACCCGGATCGGTGCAACCTTGTTGCGGAGCACTCCCAGCTGAGGCGTGTAGGCGTTGGTCGCCAGAACCATTACAGGGGCGGTGGCGATACCCTGGGCCGTATTGCAGGTAATCACCTGCCCTTCACAGTAGGAAAGCACCGGCGTGCGTTCGTACAATTTCACGCCAGCCTTGATTGCCGCACGACGCAGGCCGTTGACGTACTTTCCCGGATTCAAGGTGCCGCCACGCTGCTCGCTGCCAAACAGGAATGCGGGCGGTATGCCTCGCGCGCGCATCTCGGCGCTATCCACGAAGCGCGTGACAGAGCCCAGCGCGTGGCCAAGCTCCATGTTCGCTCGCAGTCGCTTTTCCTGGCTGGGATGGACGGCGGCCCGGATGATTCCCGAGGGCGTGTAATCGCAATCGATGTCCAGCGCAGCCAAACGCTCTTCCACATAGGTGACGGCCTCGTCATAGAAACCGACGAACTTACGTGCCTGCTCAAGCCCCACTCGCTTGACGAAAACCTCGCATTCTATGCCCATGCTGCCGAGCAGATAGCCGGCATTGCGCCCGCTGGCCCCGAAGCCTGCGAACTGCTGTTCCAGAACGATGACGTTCGCTCCACGCGCCCTTAGTTCCAGCGCCGTTGACAGGCCGGCGAACCCGGCGCCGACCACGACTACGTCTGCGTGCTCGTGGCCTTTCAGCGCCGGCTGCAGGT
>NZ_SCND01000018.1:0-35930 GCF_005503585.1 Pseudomonas sp. 2VD | reverse complement strand
GCCAGACGCGTCCGGCCGGCCGTTCGCCGAGCGCAGCGGCCAGGCGCCGGCCCAGTTCGCCGCCGCCGTTGCGACTGTCCGGGAACAGCCAGTGGCGCGGGGCGAGCTGGTTCTCCAGGTTGCGCAGGGCGAGTATTCGCTGCTCGGGCGCGTAGCCGTCGTACTCGCCGCCGGCGAGGTGCAGCAGGCGGTCGACGCCGGCGCTGTCGAAGGCGCTTTCCTTGTGTTCGCCGAACACCACGGCGAGCACCGCGCCGTCGTTGCCGGCGAGCTTGCGGGCCAGTCCGAGGAGGTCCTTGTCGTGGCTGGAGAGACGGCCGCCGACCATGTCCGGGACCACCGCGACGAGGAATGCCGGTTGCTCGACCACATGCAGCGGCAACTGCGCTTCCTGCACTGCGCTGGCGCGTCGCGCGCCGCTGCCCTGCTGGCCGCCGGAGCGATCGATGCGGCGGATGCCGTTGGGGCCGACGAAGCCGACGGCGTGCGGGTTCTTGCGGACCACGCCGTGGGGGCCCATCCAGCGCACCTCGCCGCCTTGGGCGGAGTGCATGGCCGCATGCAGCGGATGCAGGCGGTTGCGGGCGATCCATTCGGCGCGTGGATCGCGACGGACGATGTCGTTCATGCGGAATGCTTCCTGTGGCTGCGGCTACCCGATCCCGCGGCCCCCTCCCTGGAGGGAGAGGCCGCTATCCGTGCTGCCCCGGTCAGCAGCGGGTTCGATGTGAAGCTCGACACTCTCATCAATGCACCTCCGCCACGGCTTCACGCCGCAACGGCTTTTTTGCCGGCGCTTCCGCCTGTTCTATCAGCGCTTCCGCCACCAGCTCGGCGATGTCCTTGATCTCCGGCCGCGGCGCCACTACGCCTTCGAGCATCGCGGTGCACTGCGGGCAGCCGACGGCCACCAGCTCGGCGCCGGTCTCGCGGATGTCGGCCATGCGCATGTCGGGAATCCGTTGCTTGCCGGGGATGTCGGTGATCGGCGCGCCGCCACCGCCGCCGCAACAGCGCGAGCGGAAGCCGGAGCGTTGCATTTCCTTGACCTCGATGCCGAGTGCGCGCAGCACGTTGCGCGGCGCCTCGTACTCGCCGTTGTAGCGGCCCAGGTAGCAGGGGTCGTGGTAGGTGACGCTGCCGGCCTTGCTGCGGCCCGGTTGCAGTGTGCCGGCGCGCAGCAGTTCGTCGATGAAGGTGCTGTGGTGCAGTACCTGGTAGTCGCCGCCGAGGGCGCCGTATTCGTTCTTCAGCACATGGAAGCTGTGCGGGTCGCAGCTGACGATGCGGGTGAAGCGGTATTTCGCCAGGGTTGCGATATTGCGCCTGGCCAGGTTCTGGAAGGTCGCCTCGTCGCCCAGCCGGCGCGCCACGTCGCCGCTGTCGCGCTCCTCCAGGCCGAGCACGGCGAAGTCCACCGCGGCCGCCTTGAGGATCTTCACGAAGGCGCGCAGGGTGCGCTGGTTGCGCATGTCGAAGGCGCCGTCGCCGACCCAGAACAGCACGTCGGCGCTCTTCTTCTCGCTCATCAGCGGCAGGTTCAGGTCGGCCGCCCAGTTCAACCGGCCGCCGGGGGCGAAACCGCCGGGGTTGTCGGTGGCGATCAGGTTGTCCAGCACCTCGGCGCCCTTGTTCGGCGTGGCGCCTTTCTCCAGGGTCAGGTGGCGGCGCATGTCGACGATGGCGTCGACGTGCTCGATCATCATCGGGCACTCCTCGACGCAGGCCCGGCAGGTGGTGCAGGACCACAGGGTGTCGGCGTCGACCAGGGCCTTGCCATCCAGCGCGACGATCGGCTGGTGCGGGCCGCCGCCGTGCTCGCCCAGCGGTTTGCCTGGATAGGGGCTGCCGGCGAACTTCGCGTCGTTGCCGCCGGCCAGGCCGATGACCATGTCCTGGATCAGCTTCTTCGGGTTCAGCGGCTGGCCGGCGGCGAACGCCGGGCACATCGCCTCGCACTTGCCGCACTGCACGCAGGCGTCGAACCCGAGCAACTGGTTCCAGGTGAAGTCGCTGGGCTTTTCCACGCCCAGCGGCGCCTGCGGATCGGCCAGGTCGAGCGCCTTGAGGCCGGTGGAGCGGCCGCCGCCGAAGCGTTCGGCGCGGCGGTGCCAGGCCAGGTGCAGGGCACCGGCGAAGGCATGCTTCATCGGCCCGCCCCAGGTCATGCCGAGGAACAGCTCGGACACGCCCCAGGCCACGCCAATGGCGAGGAGGCCGGCGAGGAACCAGCCGCCGAAGCCTTCCGGCAGGATGCCGGCCACCGGCAGGGTGGCGAGGAAGAAGCTCGCGGCGAACGCCAGCAGGCTCTTCGGCAGGCGCATCCAGGGGCCCTTCGACAGCCGCGACGGTGGGTCGAGGCGGCGGCGGGCGACGAACAGCGCGCCGACGAACATCAGCGCCGTGGCCGCCAGCAGGGCGAAGCCGAGGATCCGGCCGTGCAGCCCGAAACCGTGTACCAGGATCGCCAGCAGCGCCGCCAGGACGAAGCCGCCGGCGGTGGCGACGTGGGTCCTGGACATGTACCTGTCGCGCTCTACCACATGGTGCAGGTCCACCAGGTAGCGACGCGGCATCTGCATGAGGCCGCCGATCCAGTCGACCTTGGCGGGTCGGCCGCGGCGCCACATGAGGAAGCGCTTCGCGGCGCCGAGCACGGCAAGTGCCAGGGCGGCGAAGAGCAGGACGGGAAGGAGGGTGTCGAGCATTTCTGGTCTCCCTGCGGGACGTCAGGCGGCGCTGGATCGGCCCCCCCTCTCCCGCTTGCGGGAGAGGGGGGGCCGGCCGTGCCGGTCGGATGCCACGAGGCGTGTCTTAGAAATCCTTGCACAAGCGCAGCGCGTCATAGATCGCCGCATGGGTGTTGCGCTGGGCCACGCAGTCGCCGATGCGGAACAGCAGGTAGCCTTCTCCGGGCTGGCTGAGGCAGGGCTGCGGCTGGATCGCGAACAGCGCCTCGACGTCGATCTGGCCCTTGTTCCGCGAGCCCTGCTTGAGCGCGTAGTAGAGGCTCTCGTCGGGGCGCACGCCGTTTTCCACCACCACCTGGTCGACCACCCGCTCTTCCCGCGCGCCGGTGTATTCGTTCTCCAGCACCGCCACCAGCTTGTCGCCCTCGCGGTAGACCTTCTCCAGCATGAGGTCGCCGGTCATGATCACTTCCTTGGGATACATGCTGCGGTAGTAGGTGGGGAAGGTGGTGCCGCCGATGGCCACGCCCGGCTTGATGTCGTCGGTGACGATCTCCACCTGGGCGCCCTTGTCGGCGAGGAAGTCCGCCACCGACATGCCGCTGAACTCGCAGATGGTGTCGTAGACCAGCACGTTCTTGCCTGGCTCGACCGTGCCGTCGAGCACGTCCCAGCTGCTCACCACCAGGCCTTCGGCGGCGCCCCAGTGTTCGTTCTGCTCGAGGAACGGATGTCCGCCGTTGGCCAGCACCACCACGTCCGGGCGCAGGTCGAGGATGGTCTCGGGGTCGGCCGCGGTGCCCAGGCGCAGGTCGATGCCCAGGCGCGCCAGCTCCAGCTGGTACCAACGGGTGATGCCGGCGATCTGGTCGCGTTGCGGCGCCTTGGCGGCGGTGGTGATCTGGCCGCCGAGCTGCTCCTTCTTCTCGAACAGGGTCACGTCGTGGCCGCGCTCGGCCGCCACGCGGGCCGCTTCCATCCCGGCCGGCCCGCCGCCGACCACCACCACCTTGCGCTTCGGTCCGGCGGACTTCTCGATGATGTGCGGCACGCCCATGTATTCGCGGGAGGTCGCGGCGTTCTGGATGCACAGCACGTCCAGGCCCTGGTACTGGCGGTCGATGCAGTAGTTGGCGCCGACGCACTGCTTGATCTGGTCGACCTGGCCCATCTTGATCTTGGCGATCAGGTGCGGGTCGGCGATGTGCGCGCGAGTCATGCCGACCATGTCCACGTAGCCGCCTTCGAGGATGCGCGTAGCCTGGTTCGGGTCCTTGATGTTCTGCGCGTGCAGCACCGGCACGTCGACCACTTCCTTGATGCCGGCCGCCAGGTGCAGGAACGGCTCCGGCGGGAAGGTCATGTTGGGGATGACGTTGGCCAGGGTGTTGTGGGTGTCGCAGCCGGAGCCGACCACGCCGATGAAGTCGAGCATGCCGGTATCGCTGTAGTACTTGGCGATCTGCTTCATGTCCTCGTGGGACAGGCCGTCCGGGTGGAACTCGTCACCGCAGATGCGCATGCCGACGCAGAAGTCCTCGCCGACCTCGGCGCGCACCGCCTTGAGCACCTCGAGGCCGAACTTCATGCGCCCCTCGAAGCTGCCACCCCATTCGTCGGTGCGCTTGTTGACCCGCGGGCTCCAGAACTGGTCGATCATGTGCTGGTGCACGGCGGACAGCTCGACGCCGTCCAGGCCGCCTTCCTTGGCGCGGCGGGCGGCCTGCGCGTAGTTGCCGATGACCCGCCAGATCTCCTCCACCTCGATGGTCTTGCAGGTGGCGCGATGCACCGGCTCGCGGATACCCGACGGCGACATCAGGGTCGGCCAGTGGTAGCCGTCCCAGCGGGAACGGCGCCCCATGTGGGTAATCTGGATCATGATCTTGGCGCCGTGCTTGTGCATGGCGTCCGCCAGGTTCTGGAAGTGCGGGATGATCCGGTCGGTGGACAGGTTCACCGAACTCCACCACTGCTGCGGGCTGTCGATGGCGACCACCGAGGAGCCGCCACAGATGGCCAGGCCGATGCCGCCCTTGGCCTTTTCCTCGTAGTACTTCACGTAGCGCTCGGTGGTCATCCCGCCGTCGGTGGCGTAGACCTCGGCGTGGGCGGTGGAGAGCACGCGGTTGCGGATGGTCAGCTTGCCGATCTGGATCGGCTGGAACATTGCTTCGAAGGCCATGACCCTTTCCTCGGCTTACAGGGGTTTGACGACGAACAGGCCGTCTTCGTGACCGTCCTCGGCGCCGCTGTAGACCTGTTCGGCCACGGTGCGCAGGCTGCTGCCGCGGGCGGCGAGGATCTGGTCCATGGCGCCGGCGAACCAGCCGGTGAACATGTAATCGACCTTGCGATTGACCTTGCCGTAGACGTAGACGAAGGCGGAGTGCCGCAGGCGGACCTCGGCGGTGCCTTCCTCGAGGTTGATCCGCTCGATCTCGAACAGGCCCCAGCCGCGCTGGGACAGGCGCTTCATGTAGTGCTCGAACACCGCCACGCCCTCCAGGCCGTGACATTCGGCTTCCTTCTCGCACCAGTGCCAGGCGGACTTGTAGCCGGCCTTGTAGAGGATCTCGGCGTAGGCGTCGGCGCCCAGCACTTCCTCGATGCCCATGTGGTTGTTGACGAAGAAATGTCGCGGTACGTAGAGCATCGGCAGGGCGTCGGTGGTCCAGACGCCGGTCTCGCTGTCGACCTCGATGGGCAGTTGGGGGGCATGTTTGGCCATGGTGTAAGCTCCGATTCTTTTGACTCCCTCTCTCCCTTCGGGGAGAGAGGCGGGGAGAGGGAAGATGGGTGCGATGCAATGCCCCTCCCTTGAGGAAGAGGCGACGAGTCGGGAGTGGGCCGGGAGTTACTCGCCCCAGACGTCGCGCAGGACCCTTACCCAGTTCTCGCCCATCACCTTGCGCACCACGCGCTCGGGCATGCCGCGCTCGAGCAGGGTCTCGGTGAGGTTGGGGAATTCGCCGACGGTGCGGATGCCCAGCGGGTTGACGATCTTGCCGAAGTTGGTCAGGCGCCGGGCGTAGCCCTTGTCGTGGGTCAGCCACTCGAAGAAGTCGTGGCCGTGGCCCTGGGTGAAATCGGTGCCGATGCCGATGGCGTCCTCGCCGACGATGTTCATCACGTACTCGATGGCCTCGGCGTAGTCGTCGATGGTCGAGTCGATGCCTTTCTTGAGGAACGGCGCGAACATGGTCACGCCGACGAAGCCGCCATGGTCGGCGATGAACTTCAGCTCCTCGTCGGACTTGTTGCGCGGGTGTTCCTTGAGGCCGGACGGCAGGCAGTGGGAGTAGCAGACCGGTTTCTTCGATTCGAGGATGACCTCTTCGGAGGTCTTGCTGCCGACGTGGGAGAGGTCGCACATGATGCCGACCCGGTTCATCTCCGCGACGATCTCCCGACCGAAGCCGGAGAGCCCGCCGTCACGCTCGTAGCAGCCGGTGCCGACCAGGTTCTGGGTGTTGTAGCACATCTGCACGATGCCCACGCCGAGCTGCTTGAACACCTCGACGTAGCCGATCTGGTCCTCGAATGCGTGGGCATTCTGGAAGCCGTAGAGGATGCCGGTCTTGCCCTGCTCCTTGGCCTTGCGGATGTCCGCGGTGCTGCGCACCGGGATCACCAGGTCGCTGTTGTCGCGGATCAGCTTGTTGCTGGCGACGATATTGTTCACCGTCGCCTGGAAGCCTTCCCATACCGATACGGTGCAATTGGCGGCGGTCAGGCCGCCCTTGCGCATGTCCTCGAACAGTTCGCGGTTCCACTTGGCGATGATCAGACCGTCGATGACGATGCTGTCGGCGTGCAATTCGGCTGGGCTCATCTGGCATACCCCTTTCAGGCTGGGCGCGCCGGGACTTGTGCCGACGCTTTGGGGGCAGCATATCGTCGGGGCCCGGCGCGACCCGGCCCGAAAACGACCAGGGTCGTGCCGAAAGCGTCAAGCGTGCGACCGCAACGACGGAGGGCAATGTCGCGGATGGAACAGGCGCTGGCCGCCCGGGGCCGCCAACGGGGAGTGCGCGCGCCCCTGCCGGCGCGGGTTCAGAGGCCGAGTTCGCCGAGCGACGGATGGTCGTCCGGCCGGCGCCCCAGCGGCCAGCGGAACAGCCGCTGGTCCTCGCGGATCGGCAGGTCGTTGATGCTGGCGTGACGTTCGTACATCAAGCCCTGCTCATCGAACGCCCAGTTCTCGTTGCCGTAGGAGCGGAACCAGTTGCCCGAGTCGTCGTGCCATTCATAGGCGAAGCGCACGGCGATGCGGTTGCCGGTAAACGCCCAGAGTTCCTTGATCAGCCGGTACTCCTGCTCGCGCTGCCACTTGCCGCTGAGGAATTCGACGATCCGCTCGCGGCCGCGGACGAAGGTCGAGCGATTGCGCCAGACGCTGTCGGGACTGTAGGCCAGCGAGACGCGCTGCGGGTCACGGCTGTTCCAGCCGTCCTCGGCGGCGCGGACCTTCTGCGCGGCGGTTTCGGCGGTGAAGGGGGGAAGCGGGGGACGGACGTCGCTCATGGCGGGCTCCTCGGTCTGCGGTGGTTTTCGATGGGAACAGCGTAGGGCAGGGCGAGCGCGGCCGAATGACGTCGATCCCACGGATCCTGCCAATCCCGCCTCGCCCCCTGGCTGTTTGCCAGGCTGGCCAGACCTACCCCGGAGAGGGCTATGATGGCCGCCACAGGAGTGGACAAGGATCGACCTCGCGCAATGACCTCCACCACCTACCTCGGCTTGCTGCTGGTCGGTATCCAGGTACTCGGCTTCGTCGCCGCCATCCATGCCGTGCTCACCGTGCGCACCGCCCAGGGCGCGATCGCCTGGGCCACCTCGCTGGTATTCATGCCGTACCTGACCCTGCTGCCGTACCTGGTGTTCGGTCGCAGCCGTTTCGACGCCTACATCGAGGCGCGGCGCCAGGCCAACCGCGAGATGCACCTGGCGGCCGCCGAGCTGGACTGGCGTCCCTGGGTCGAGGAGGCCCTGGCGGCCCGCCAGGTCAGCGGCTACAAGGGGCTCAAGGCGCTGGTGCGGATGACCCGCACGCCGACCCTGGCGAACAACCGGGTGCGCCTGCTGGTCAACGGCGAGGCCAGCTTCGAGGCGATGTTCAAGGCGATTTCCGCCGCCCGCCAGGTGATCCTGGTGCAGTTCTTCATCGTCCGCGACGACGCCCTCGGCCAGCGCCTCCAGCAACTGCTGCTGGAACGTGCGGCCAACGGCGTCGAGGTGTTCTTCCTCTATGACGCCATCGGCAGCCACGCGCTGCCGCACCGCTATGTCGAGCGGCTGCGCCAGGGCGGCGTGCAGATGCATGGCTTCAGCACCGGCAGCGGCATGCTCAACCGCTTCCAGGTGAATTTCCGCAACCACCGCAAGGTCGTGGTGGTGGATGGCGAGTGCGGTTTCGTCGGCGGGCACAACGTCGGCGTCGAGTACCTCGGCGAGAAGCCGCCGCTGGCGCCCTGGCGCGACACCCACATGGAACTGCGCGGGCCGGCGGTGGCGTGTCTGCAGGAAAGCTTCGCCGAGGACTGGTACTGGGCGACCCACAGCCTGCCGCCGCTGATCCTGCCGCCGCAGTACGACAGCGAGGGCGCGCTCTGCCAGGTAGTCGCCAGCGGTCCGGCGGATGCCCAGGAAACCTGCTCGCTGTTCTTCGTCGAGATGATCAACGCCGCCCACGAGCGGGTCTGGATCACCTCGCCGTATTTCGTTCCCGACGAAGCGGTGATGGCCGCCCTGCGCCTGGCGGTGCTGCGCGGCGTCGACGTGCGCCTGCTGATACCCTCGCGCCCGGACCACCGCACGGTGTATGCCGCGTCCAGCCTCTACGCGCTGGAGGCGATCCGTGCCGGGGTCAAGGTGTTCCGCTACCAGCCCGGCTTCCTCCACCAGAAGGTGGTGCTGGTGGACCGCGACACCGCCGCCGTCGGCAGCGCCAACCTGGACAACCGTTCGTTCCGGCTGAATTTCGAGGTGATGGTGGTGACCGTCGACGAGGGCTTCGCCGGCGAGGTGGAGGCGATGCTCGAGGCGGACTTCGCCGAGTCGCTCGAATTCACTCCGGAAGACCGCCGCAGCGTGCGCCGCCTGCAGCAACTGGGGATGCGCGTGGCGCGGCTGGTCTCGCCGATCCTCTGAAAACCTTCGCGGACTCTGTACGTCGGCAAAACCGCGTTGGAAACGGCTTCGGAAAACTCGGTTGCCGTTCGGAGACTCCGCTTCCCCGGCTGTTTTCGCCCGGTTTCTCCAGCTCGCCAGATCGTCGGCAGGTCCTGAGCGACGCCTCTGCCGCCCGCCGACCGCGCGGGCGTGCAGCTTTTCCCTAGCCAGCGACTACAAAAATCATAATTTCGCTATTCCCCGGCTCTGAACAGAATGCGGCCATCACGCAACCGCAGAACAAGAACGACCAGAGTCCGAGGAACCGAGCCATGACCGACCTGAATCGCACCGCCTTGCCCTCGCGCACGGACGGGACCGTGGAAAAGACCGACACCCTCGTCGTCGGCGCCGGCCAGGCCGGCGTGGCGATGAGCGAGCACCTGAGCCGGCTCGGCGTGCCGCACCTGGTCCTGGAGCGCAACCGCATAGCCGAGGCCTGGCGCAGCGGACGCTGGGACTCGCTGGTGGCCAACGGCCCGGCCTGGCACGACCGCTTCCCGGGAATGGAATTCGACATCGATCCCGACGGTTTCCCCGGCAAGGACCAGGTGGCGGCCTATTTCGAGGCCTACGCGAAGAAATTCGACGCGCCGATCCGTACCGGCGTCGAGGTGAGGAAGGTGGTGCGCAATGTCGGCCGCCCCGGCTTCACCGTGGAAACCTCCGCCGGGACCATCGAGGCCAACCGCGTGGTCGCCGCCACTGGCCCGTTCCAGCGTCCGGTGATCCCGCCGATCGCGCCGCGCGACGAGCGTATCCGGCAGATCCACTCGGCCCACTACTACAACCCGCAGCAGCTGCCCGAAGGTGCGGTACTGGTGGTCGGCGCCGGTTCGTCGGGGGTACAGATCGCCGACGAGCTGCAACGTGCCGGGCGCCAGGTCTACCTCTCGGTGGGCGCTCATGACCGTCCGCCGCGTTCCTACCGCAACCGCGACTTCTGCTGGTGGCTGGGCGTGCTCGGCGAATGGGATGCGGAAGTCGCCAAGCCCGGGCGCGAGCATGTGACCATCGCCGTGAGCGGTGCCCGCGGCGGACATACCGTGGACTTCCGCGCCCTGGCGCATCAGGGCGTGACCCTGGTCGGACTGACCGAATCCTTCGTCGACGGCGTCGCGACCTTCCGGCCGGACCTGGCGGAGAACCTGGCGCGCGGCGACGAGAACTACCTGGCGTTGCTCGACGCCGCCGACGCCTATATCGCCCGCAACGGCCTTGACCTGCCGGAAGAGCCCGAGGCGCGCCGCCGGCTGCCGGACCCGCAGTGCGTGACCGATCCGATCCTCGAACTGGACCTGGCCGAGGCCGGGGTGGGCAGCATCATCTGGGCCACCGGCTATGCCGTCGACTTCGGCTGGCTGCAGGTCGATGCCTTCGACCGCGACGGCAAGCCGCGCCACCAGCGTGGCGTGTCCAGCGAACCCGGCGTGTACTTCATCGGCCTGCCCTGGCTATCGCGGCGCGGCTCCTCGTTCATCTGGGGCGTCTGGCACGACGCGCGCCATGTCGCCGACCACATCGCCATCCAGCGCAAGTACCTCGCATACCGCGACGCCGCCCAGCGCCAGGAACAGGACCGCGCCTCGCAAGCTCCGCAAACCAGCCTCCAGGAAGTCAGCTGATGCCTACCCATACCCGCATTCGCATGTTCAACACCAAGGACACCTACCCCAACCAGTCCCTGGACAACGATCTCTGCCAGGCCGTGCGCGCCGGCAACACGGTGTACGTGCGCGGCCAGGTCGGCACCGACTTCGACGGCAACCTGGTCGGCCTCGGCGATCCGCGCGCCCAGGCCGAGCAGGCGATGAAGAACGTCAAGCAACTGCTGGAGGAAGCCGGCAGCGACCTCTCGCACATCGTCAAGACCACTACCTACCTGATCGATCCGCGCTACCGCGAGCCGGTCTATCGCGAAGTCGGCAAGTGGCTCAAAGGGGTGTTCCCGATCTCCACCGGACTGGTGGTCTCGGCCCTCGGCCAGCCGCAGTGGCTGATGGAGATCGACGTGATCGCGGTGATTCCCGACGACTGGCAGCAATGAGGAGGCGCGCGCCATGACCTTTTCCATCGTCGGCCGCTGCGCCGAAACCGGCCAGTTGGGCATCGCCATCAGCTCGTCGAGCATCGCCGTCGGCGCCCGTTGTCCCTGGCTGCGCGCCGGCACCGGCGCGGTGGCTACGCAGAACATCACCCTGCCGGCGCTCGGCCCGCAGATCCTCGACCGCCTCGACCAGGGCCTGGCCCCTGGCGAAGCGCTGGACCAGGCGCTGAGCAGCAACGGCTATGGCCAGTATCGCCAGGTCACGGTGATCGACCAGCACGGCCGCACCGCGTTGTTCACCGGCCGCGAGGCGCTCGGCGTCCACCATGCGCGGGCCGGCGAACAATGCGTGGCGGCCGGCAACCTGCTGGCCGCGCCGGAAGTGATCGAGGCGATGGTGGATGCCTTCGAGAACGCCGAAGGCCTGCTCGCCGAGCGCCTGCTGGCGGCGATGCGTGCCGCGCTGGCCGCTGGTGGCGAAGCCGGGCCGGTGCATTCGGCGGCGCTGTCGGTGGTCGGCGACCTGCTCTGGCCGGTGGTCGACCTGCGCGTCGACTGGGCCGAGCACGACCCCATCGGCCAGCTCGAGCGACTGTGGCTCGCCTACAAGCCGCAGATGCAGGACTATGTGACCCGCGCCCTCGACCCGACCCGTGCGCCGAGCTACGGCGTGCCCGGCGACGAGTGAGCGGGTCGTTCCCTTCCTCGACGGCGCAGCGCGAGACCTGCGCCCTGGAGCCCGACATGCCCGGCAGCCGCGACATCCTCGCCGACCTGGTGGCCTTCGACACCGTCAGCCGCGAGTCCAACCTGGCGCTGATCGACTACGTCCGCGACTACCTGGCGGGTTTCGGCGTCGACAGCGAACTGTTCTTCGACGCCGACGGCCGCAAGGCCAATCTCTACGCCACCATCGGCCCCAGCGACCGTGGCGGCGTCTGCCTTTCCGGGCATACCGACGTGGTGCCGGCGGACGGCCAGGCCTGGAGCGTGCCGCCGTTCCGGCTCAGCGAGCGCGATGGTCGCCTCTACGGGCGTGGCACGGCGGACATGAAGGGCTACCTGGCCTGCGTGCTGGCGGCCGTCCCGGCGTTCCTCGCCGCGCCGTTGCGCCTGCCGGTGCACCTGGCGTTCTCCTACGACGAGGAGGTCGGCTGCCTGGGCGTCCGTTCGCTGCTCGCGGCGCTGGAGCGGCGTCCGCACAAGCCGTTGCTGTGCATCATCGGCGAGCCCACCGAGCTGAAGCCGGTGCTCGGCCACAAGGGCAAGCTGGCCATGCGCTGCGAGGTGCACGGCGCGGCCTGCCATTCGGCCTACGCGCCGCAGGGGGTGAATGCCATCGAATACGCCGCGCGGCTGATCGGCCGCCTCGGCGAGATCGGCGCGCGCCTGGCGGCGCCGGAGCGCCACGACCGGCGTTTCGACCCGCCCTACTCGACGGTGCAGACCGGACTGATCCAGGGCGGCCGGGCGCTGAACATCGTGCCCGCCGAGTGCCGCTTCGACTTCGAGGTCCGCGCGCTGCCGGCGGACGACCCGCGGCAGGTCGCCGAGGAACTCCGTGACTATGCCGAAAGCGAACTGCTGCCGCGGATGCGTGCGGTAGAGCGAAGTACCGATATCCGCTTCACGCCGCTATCGGCCTATCCCGGCCTGCTCACCGCAGACGACAGCCAGGCGGCGGAGCTGATCGGCCTGCTCAGCGGTTCGACGGATTTCTCCACCGTGGCCTTCGGCACCGAGGGCGGGCTGTTCCACCAGGCCGGTATCCCGGCGGTGATCTGCGGTCCCGGCAGCATGGACCAGGGCCACAAGCCGGACGAGTTCGTCAGCCTCGCTCAGCTCGAGGCGTGCGACGCCCTGCTGGCGCGCCTGGCGGCGTGGCTGCGGGAGCCTTGAGCGGCAGCACCGCGCGGTCCTGGCTGGGACTGGCGGCGAAGCGCGCGCGGTAGCTGCGGGAGAAGTACGACGGCGACTCGAAGCCGCAGGCCAGGCTCACCTGTAGCACGCTGAGGTCGGTCTGGCGCAGCAACTGGCGGGCCTTGTCCAGGCGCAGGCCGAGATAGAAGTTCGAGGGCGTGTCGTCCAGGTGCACGCGGAACAGCCGTTCCAGCTGGCGGCGGGTGACCTGGATGCGCTCGGCCAGCTCCAGGGTGGTCAGTGGCGGCTCGGTATGCCGCTCCATCTCGCCGATCACCTGCACCAGCTTGCGGTTGCTCACGCCATAGCGGGTCGCCACCTGCAGGCGCTGGTGGTCCTGGCGCGGGCGGATGCGGCCGAGCACGAACTGCTCGGAAACCTGCACCGCCAGTTGCGGACCGTGGGCCTGGGCGATCAGGTCGAGCATCAGGTCGATGGAGGCGGTGCCGCCGGCCGAGGTGATGCGCGGTCCGTCGATCTCGAACAGCTCCTGGGTCACGCTCAGTTGCGGGTAGGACTCCTGGAAGGCGTCGATGGCTTCCCAGTGCAGGGTCGCGCGGCGCCCGTCGAGCAGACCGGCCTCGGCCAGCACCACGCTGCCGGTATCGATGCCACCGAGGGTCACGCCGTTGCGGTCGAGCTTGCGCAGCCACTGCACCAGTGCCGGGGTGACCGCCCGCAGCGGCTCGAAGCCGGCCACCACGAACAGCAGGTCGCCTTTCTTCAACGGCTCCAGCGCGCCGTCGCTGTTCACCGACATGCCATTGCTGGCCAGCACCGGACCGCCGTCGGCGCTGAGCACGTGCCAGCGGTAGAGGTCGGCGTGGAAGCGGTTGGCCACGCGCAGTGGCTCCACGGCGGAAACGAAGCCCATTACCGAGAAGCCGGGCAGCAGGAGAAACCAGAAGTCCTGGGACATGGGGCGCTCCGGGGTTGAGGTTGCGCAGCCTGTGTGTAGCGCAGGCCCGCCGCGCTTGGCAATGGCCAGGTCGCTGCAGTGCAAGAGCTGGTCGCCGCAGTGCGCTTCGCCGCCGTCCCGGCTGCGTACCTTGGTCGCCAGGGTCGGTCTCGCAAGGGGCCGGCGCCCACCTCGCAGAAAAACAATCAATAGCCGCACGAGGGGAGACCGATGAAGACGACGATTCGCCAGCTGGGCTGCGCCCTGCTGATCCTGGCCAGTGGCGCCGCCCTGGCCGCCGAACCCGAGCAGTGCCGCACGGTGCGCCTGGGCACGGTGAACTGGACCGACGTGGTCGCCAGCAGTGCCGTGGCCGAAGCCTTGCTCGACGGCCTGGGCTACCAGGTGAAGCAGACCAGCGCCTCGCAACAGATCGTCCTGGCCGGCCTGGCCGACAAGCAGCTGGACCTGTTCCTCGGCTACTGGCAACCGACCATGCAGCCGGTCGCCAGGCCTTACCTGGACAAAGGCCGGATCGAAGTGATCGAGCCGCCGACCCTGGCCGACGCGCAGTCCACCTATGCGGTGCCGAGCTACGTCGCCGAGGGCGGGCTGAAGACCTTCGCCGACATCGCCCGCTTCAAGGACAAGCTTGGCGGCCGCATCTACGCCATCGAGCCGGGCAGCGGCTCGAACCGCATCACCCGGAAGATGATCGACGACAACCGTTTCGGCCTGAAGGGCTTCCAGCTGGTGGAGTCCAGCGAGGCCGGGATGCTCACGGCGGTGAAGCGGGCGATCAAGCGCAAGCAGTGGGTGGTGTTCTTCGGCTGGAAGCCGCATCCGATGAACCTGCAGATTGACATGACCTACCTCACCGGCAGCGAGGATGTGTTCGGTCCCGACGAGGGCGCGGCCACCGTCTCCACCATGACCGCCGCCGGCTACCAGGCGCAGTGCGGCAACGTCGCCCGGCTGCTGCACAACCTGCGTTTCAGCAGCGCCCAGGTCAGCCAGGTGATGGCGCCGATCCTCGATCGTACCCAGCCCCTCGACGCCGCGCGCCAGTGGCTGAAGGCCAACCCCGAGCCGCTGAAGGCCTGGCTGGATGGCGTGAGCACCTTCGACGGCAAGGACGGCCTGGCCGCGCTCCAGGCCTCGCTGAAGTAACCCGCACCTATCCGTTCCGCCCGGCGCGGCCGGGCGGGGCTTCGTACACCCCCGAATACAGGAAGCTACCACCGTGAACCATGAAGTCATCGTCACCTGCGCGGTGACCGGCGCCGGCGATACCGTCGGCCGGCATCCGGCGATCCCGGTCACCCCGAAACAGATTGCCGAGGCCGCCATCGAGGCGGCCAGGGCCGGCGCCACCGTCGCCCACTGCCACGTCCGCGACCCCGCCACCGGCAAGCCCAGCCGCGACGTGGCGCTGTACCGCGAAGTGGTCGAGCGTATCCGCGAAAGCGACACCGACGTGATCATCAACCTCACCGCCGGCATGGGCGGCGACCTGGAGATCGGCAAGGGCGAGCAGCCCCTGGAGTTCGGTGCCGGCACCGACCTGGTCGGCCCGCTGGAGCGGCTCAGGCATGTCGAGGAGCTGCTGCCGGAAATCTGCACCCTGGACTGCGGCACCCTCAATTTCGGCGACGGCGACTACATCTACGTCTCCACCCCTGCGCAACTGCGCGCCGGCGCCCGGCGCATCACCGAGCTGGGGGTCAAGGCCGAGCTGGAAATCTTCGATACCGGCCACCTCTGGTTCGCCAAGCAGATGCTCCAGGAAGGGCTGCTGGAGGATCCGCTGTTCCAGATCTGCCTGGGCATTCCCTGGGGCGCGCCGGCCGATACCACGACCATGAAGGCGATGGCCGACAACCTGCCGCCGGGGGCGACCTGGGCCGGCTTCGGCATCGGCCGCACGCAGATGCCGATGGTCGCCCAGGCCATGTTGCTGGGCGGCAACGTGCGGGTCGGCCTGGAGGACAACATCTGGCTGGACAAGGGCGTGCCGGCGAGCAACGGCAGCCTGGTGGAGCGCGCCATCGAGATCATCGAGCGCCTCGGCGGGCGCGCCCTGAGCCCGGCGGAAGGGCGCCGCAGGATGAACCTGAAGCCGCGCTGATTTCTTCCTCCCCGCCCCGTCGGGGGCGGGAACAACCTCTGGAGATGTCCATGTCCTTCGTCACCGAGATCAAGACCTTCGCCGCCCTCGGTAGCGGCGTCATCGGCAGCGGCTGGATCGCCCGCGCCCTGGCCCACGGCCTCGACGTCGTCGCCTGGGATCCGGCGCCGGGCGCCGAAGCGGCGTTGCGCGCGCGCGTCGCCAATGCCTGGCCGGCCTTGCGGAAACAGGGCCTGGCGCCCGGCGCGGCGCAGGAGCGCCTGCGTTTCGTCGCGAGCATCGAGGAATGCGTAGGCGACGCCGATTTCATCCAGGAGAGCGCCCCCGAGCGGCTCGACCTGAAGCTCGACCTGCACGCCAGGATCAGCGCCGCGGCGCGGCCCGACGTGCTGATCGGTTCGTCCACCTCGGGCCTGCTGCCCAGCGAGTTCTACGCCGAGGCGAGCCACCCCGAGCGCTGCCTGGTCGGCCACCCCTTCAACCCGGTCTACCTGCTGCCGCTGGTGGAGGTGGTCGGCGGCGAACGCACCGCTGCCGAGGCCGTGCGGGCGGCGATGCGGGTCTACGAGTCGCTGGGCATGCGTCCGCTGCACGTACGCAAGGAAGTGCCCGGCTTCATCGCCGACCGCTTGCTCGAGGCGCTCTGGCGCGAGGCGCTGCACCTGGTCAACGACGGCGTGGCCACGACCGGCGAGATCGACGATGCGATCCGCTTCGGCGCCGGCCTGCGCTGGTCGTTCATGGGCACCTTCCTGACCTACACCCTGGCCGGTGGCAACGCCGGCATGCGCCACTTCATGGCGCAGTTCGGCCCGGCGCTGCAATTGCCCTGGACCTACCTGCCGGCGCCGGAACTCACCGAGGCCCTGATCGACCGGGTGGTGGAGGGCACCGCCGAGCAGCAGGGTGCGCGCAGCATCGCCGAGCTTGAGCGCTACCGCGACGACTGCCTGTTGGCGGTGCTCGGGGCGATCAGGGAAACCAAGGCCCGGCACGGCTTCGCCTTCGCCGAGTGACATGACGCGCCTTCCGCCCCGCCGGGCGGAGCGCAACCACGGAGCCTGCCATGAGCCAAGCCCTGACGACCTACGAGACGCCGGTCCTGCCCGAGTGGGTGGACTACAACGGCCACTTGCGCGATGCCTTCTACCTGCTGGTGTTCAGCTACGCCACCGATGCGCTGATGGCGCATATCGGCCTGGACAGCCAGAACCGCGACGCCAGCGGACACTCGCTGTTCACCCTGGAATGCCACCTGAACTTCCTCCACGAGGTGAAGGAGGGCGCCAGGGTCGAGGTGCGCACGCAACTGCTCGGTCACGATCGCAAGCGCCTGCATATCCACCATGCCCTGTACCTGCCTGGCAGCGGGCAGGCGCTGGCGCTGAGCGAGCAGATGCTGCTCCACGTCAGCCTCGACGGCCCGCGCTCGGTACCGTTCGCAGGCGAGGTGCTGGCGCGGGTCGAGGCGCTCGCCGAGGCACATCGCGCGCTCCCCGTGCCGGAAGGCGTCGGTCGGGTGATCGGCCTGCCGCCGGTGCGCTGAGCGCGATGGCTGCGAAGTATCCGCTGTCTCCGGCGATGTGGCGCTTCGTCGAGCACAGCCGGGCGTTCGCCAGCGACAGTCCGCGCCTGGATGCGCAACGTGCGGCCTACGCGCGGATGTGCCAGGCGTTCGCGCCGCCGCGCCCGGCCGGTTTGCGGGTGCTCGACTCCTGCTTGCCGGCCGCGCCGCCGGTGCGCGTGCGCCGCTATCGCCCCGACCGCCCGGCACCGCCCGGTGGCTGGCCGGCGCTGCTCTACCTGCACGGTGGTGGCTGGATGCTCGGCGGCCTCGATTCACACGATTTCATCTGCGCCGACCTGGCGGCGCGCCTGGGCCTGCTGGTGCTGGCGGTGGATTACCGACTGGCGCCGGAGCATCCGTTCCCGGCGGCATTGCAGGATTGCCTGCGTGCCTGGCAGGCGCTGAGCCTGGGCGAGCTGGACGAAGCGCTGGATGGGCGACGCCTGCTGGTGGCCGGCGACAGCGCCGGCGGCAACCTGGCGGCGGCGCTGTGCCTGGCCCTGCGCGATGGCGGCGCGCCGTCGCCGGCTGCGCAGATATTGCTCTATCCCTTGCTGTCCGCCGCGCCATCGCCCTCGCGGATCGACTGCGTCGACGCGCCGTTGCTCGGCCTCGGCGATGTGCAGGCGTGCCTGGACGCCTACCTGCCGCTGGCAGCGCTGTACCGACAGCCGCTGGCGCTGCCCCTGGAGGCCGCTGATTTCACTGGCCTGCCGCCGGCCTTCGTGGCGGTCGCCGAATTCGATCCGCTGCGCGACGACGGCGAGCGCTATGGCGCAGCGCTACGCGCGGCGGGTGGCGAGGCAGGGTTCTATCCGGGAAACGGGCTGGTCCATGGCTGCCTGCGCGGCCACGGCATCGACGAGGTGGAAGCCCTGCACGAGGCCTTGCGACGGGCCGTGCAGGGCTTCCTGGCGGAGGACTCAGGCGAGCGCCAGGCGGGTGAGGAATCCACCGCCGAGCACCAGCCAGGCGAATAGCAGGGCGGCCAGCAGCAGCGGCTTGAGGCCGGCGCGGCGGATCGCCGAGAGGTGCGTGCCGAGGCCGAGGCCGGCCATCGCCATGGCCAGGAGGAAGGTGTCGAGGTCGTTGACGTGGCTGACCAGCGCCGGCGGCAGGCTGACCAGCGAGTTGAGCCCGGCGACCAGTACGAAGCCGACGGCGAACCAGGGAATGGTGATCTTGGTCGCGCCGCTGTGCTGCCGGCGGTGCGCCTTGTCGCGTGCCAGCCAGGCCGAGAGCAGGATCAGGAAGGGCGCCAACATCATTACCCGGACCATCTTCGCGATCACCGCGGTATCCGCTGCCTCGATGCCGATCGAACGACCCGCGGCGACCACCTGGGCCACCTCGTGCACCGTGGCACCGATGTACACGCCCCAGGTGCCAGGGTCGCGCGGCAGCAGCCCCCAGTCCTGGTCGAGCTGGAACAGCGCCGGATAGAGGAAGATGCCCAGGGTGCCGAACACCACCACGGTGGAGACCGCCACCGCGACCTGTTCGGCACGGCCGCGCACGACCGGCTCGGTGGCCATCACCGCGGCGGCGCCGCAGATCGAACTGCCGGCGCCGATCAGCAGGGTGGTGGTGCGGTCCAGGCCGAACAGCCGGGTGCCGAGCAGGCACGCCAGGCCGAAGGTGCTGGCGAGCATCAGGGCGTCCAGCAGCACGCCGTGCAATCCGACGCCGGCGATGTCCTGGAAGGTCAGGCGCAGGCCGTAGAGGATGATCCCGGCGCGCAGCAGGATCTGCTTGGAGAAGCCGACGCCGGCGGCGCTGCCGGCGGCGATCCGAGGGTACAGGGTGTTGCCGACGACGATGCCGAGCACGATGGCCAGGGTCAGCGCGCTGATGCCGTTGTGCTGCAACCATTGCGAGCGACCCAGGAGGATCGCCGCGCCGGCCAGGGCGGCGCTGAGCAGCAGGCCGGGGATGAGTTTCTGGACCTGGGCCAGGGGTCTGGTACCGGTCTTGACGGGGAGGGTGTGCATCCTTCGCTCCTCAGGTGAGGTCACGGGACGCAGGTTAGGTAGCGGGCATGAATTTGTGAAACGAATAGTTTCTGTATTAAATACCTGAAAAACAGGTAGGTGAGTCCATGGCCCTCAGTTTCCGTCAGCTCCAGATCTTCTGTGCGGTGGCTCGCTGCGGCAGTACCACGGCGGCGGCGGAATCCATCTCGCTGTCGCAGTCGGCCACCAGCGCCGCGCTCAACGAGCTGGAGTCGCAGCTTTCCACGCGCCTGTTCGACCGGGTCGGCAAGCGTCTGCAACTGAACGAGGTCGGCCGCCGCTTCCTGCCCCAGGCATTGCGCCTGCTCGACGGGGTGGCGCAACTGGAGCAGCAGTTCGCGGTTTCCGCCGCGCCCCAGGCGAGCCTGACGGTGGCGGCCAGCAGCACCATCGGCAACTACGTGCTGCCACGCCTGCTGGCCTCCTTCGAGCGGGAGCAGCCGGGGGTGAGGGTCAACGCCAGCATCGGCAACACCGGTTCGGCGGTGCAGGACGTGGTGACCTTCGCGGCGGACATCGGCCTCATCGAAGGCCCCTGCCACGAGCCGGGCCTGCGGGTGGAGCCCTGGCTCGAGGACAGCCTGATCGTGGTGGCGGCGCCCGGCCACCCGCTGGCCTTGCGCACCCAGGTCTCCCGCGAGGCCCTGCGCCGGGCGCGCTGGCTGCTGCGCGAGCCCGGCTCGGGCACGCGCGAGGAGGTCAGCCACGCCCTGCTGGGCCACCTGCATTACCTGGAAGACGGCCTGGACCTGGGCAGCTCCGAGGCGATCAAGCACAGCGTCGCCGCCGGGCTGGGCATCAGTTGCCTGTCGCGCTGGGTGGTCGAGGAACAGTTGGCCTCCGGCGCGCTGGTCGAGCTGCGCAGCAGCCTGCCGCCGTTGCGCCGGCGTTTCTACATGCTGCGCCAGCGCGACAAGTTCCTCTCGCCGGGCTTCGAGCGCTTCTGGGAACACTGTCGGGCGGGACTCGACGCCGGTTAGCCGGCTCCCGGCAAAAAGATCCCCCTGCCGCGCCCGACGCGCGGAGGGGGATGAAAAAGGAGCCAGGAACGGCCCTCAGTGTGAGTCTGGCGTTTTCCGGAAGCCGTCCGCTGCATTCCGCAAGCCGCTGGAGGTGATTGTGGCGGTGTCGCTGACGGTCGAATTAGCCGAAAACGACCTGCCCATGTCCAGGCGGGACAGCCCCCTTGCCGGGAGCGACGTGGGCTCAGCAGAATCGATGGCAATCCCCATCGAAGGAGCTGCCGCGATGATGCACGCCGATCTGATCGACCAGGACGATTTCCGCGAACGCCTGCAGGCGCTGGGCTTCAGCGTGCCGCCGGACTCGACTCCGGAGCAGGCCTGCGAATACGCCGTGCGCGGCCTCAGCCCGGAGCGCGCCCAGGCGCTGCGGCGGCTGGTGGAGGACATGCTCGGCGGGCACGCCACGCTGCTGCCGGCGGTGCGCGAGGCGATTTCCCGGCAACTGCTGCCGGCGCTGGTGCCGCGGGGCTGACAAGGCCCTGCCCGCCCCGTGGACGGGGCGGGCAGGGACGCGCGGTCAGATCCGCACGCTGGCGAAGGTAGACTCGCCCTGCGCCTGGCTCAGGGCCGACAGCGCCGAGGAGTTGGGCATCAGCGCCAGGTCCTGCGGGATCGGCATCAGCACCACCGGCTGGCCCAGCGGCTGACCCTGGCGCTCGTCGCGCGGCGGGATGCCGAAGTACTCGCGGTAGCACTTGGAGAAGTGCGGGGTGGAGACGAAGCCGCAGACCGAGGCCACCTCGATGATCGACATGGACGTCTGCTTGAGCAACTGGCGGGCGCGGATCAGGCGCAGCTTCAGGTAGTAGCGCGACGGCGAGCAGTGCAGGTACTTCTGGAACAGCCGCTCGAGCTGGCGACGCGAGACGTTGACGTAGACCGCCAGTTCGTCGAGGTCGATCGGTTCCTCCAGGTTGGCCTCCATCAGCGCGACGATCTCCTGCAACTTCGGCTGGTTGGTGCCGAGCATGTGCTTGAGCGGCACGCGCTGGTGGTCCTGCTCGTTGCGGATGCGCTCGTAGATGAACATCTCGGAGATCGCCGCCGACAGCTCGCGGCCATGCTCGCGGCCGATCAGGTGCAGCATCATGTCCATCGGCGCGGTGCCGCCGGAAGAGGTGAAGCGGTTGCGGTCGATGGAGAACAGGCGGGTGCTCATGGCCACCCGGGGGAAGGCTTCCTGCATCGCCGCCAGGCATTCCCAGTGCACGCTGCAATCGTAGCCGTCGAGCAGGCCGGCGCGGGCCAGCGCCCAACTGCCGGTGCACACCGCGCCGAGGCGCCGACCCTGGCGGGCCTGGGCCTGGAGGAACGTGACGTGCTCGCGGGTGACGCTGCGCTGGATGCCGACGCCGCCGCAGACGATCACGCAATCCACCGCCGGGGCGTTGTCGGTACCGGCGTCGGGGGTGATCTGCAGGCCGTCGCTGGCCCAGACCTGGCGGCTGTCCAGGCTCAGCGTATGCCAGCGGTAGAGTTCGCGTCCCGAGAGCTGGTTGGCCATGCGCAACGGTTCCACCGCCGAGGCCAGGGAGATCAGGGTGAAGTTATCCAGCAGCAGGAAGCCGATGGACTGCGGATTTCGGTTCTGTGGCGGAACTCCGGGCGCGTACGTGGTCATGGGTGTATCTCCTCACGCTGAGCAAGCAGGCCTCTCACGAGGCTTTTTTTATGATTGTTGGAATTTCCGGGTGGCTGCTTGGGCCACGCCGTCGGCGTTGCTTGTAACCAGAGCAAGGCAAATGCCATGCCTATATTGATTGGGCGTTCAATCAAAAAAGCCGGAAGGCTTTAGCCCGGCATTTCCACTCGGGCCTGGCACAACGACAGCATGGGCGACGGCTGGCGGCGCGCCGCGCGCCTGGGCATTTCGGTAGCACCAGGGCGGCCCCCGGCGAGAAGGCGGGGCAGCGGCCGTGGCGACAAAGGTAACGACGGGCGGCGAGCCGTTACCCCGCAGTGTGACGGATGGCGACCGCCCGGTCACGCGTCATATGCGCCAAAAAGTGGCGTCTCGATCGTTTCGTGAGCAATTCCGGTTCAGCACTCGATGGCGTTCACCGCCAGGCCCCCGCGCGAGGTTTCCTTGTACTTGTCGTGCATGTCGGCGCCGGTGTCGCGCATGGTGCGGATCACCTTGTCCAGCGAGATGAAATGCTGGCCGTCGCCGCGCAAGGCCATTTGCGCCGCGTTGATGGCCTTCACCGCGGCGATCGCGTTGCGCTCGATACAGGGCACCTGGACCAGCCCGCCAACCGGGTCGCAGGTCAGCCCGAGGTTGTGTTCCAGACCGATCTCGGCAGCGTTCTCGACCTGCGCCGGGGTGGCGCCGAGGACTTCCGCCAGGCCGGCGGCGGCCATCGCGCAGGCCGAGCCGACCTCGCCCTGGCAGCCGACCTCGGCGCCGGAAATCGAGGCGTTCTTCTTGCACAGGATGCCCACCGCGGCGGCGGCCAGCAGGTAGTCGACGACGTCGCGGTCCTGGGCGTCGGGATTGAACTTCATATAGTAGTGCAGCACCGCCGGGATGATCCCCGCCGCGCCGTTGGTGGGCGCGGTGACCATGCGTCCGCCGGCGGCGTTCTCCTCGTTCACCGCCAGGGCGAACAGGTTGACCCATTCCATGGCGCTGAGGGTCGAGCCGATCACGTTGGGCTTGCCGATCTCCTGCAGGTTGCGGTGCAGGCGCGCGGCGCGGCGTTGCACGTTGAGCCCGCCGGGAAGGATGCCTTCGTTGCGCAACCCGTTGTCGACGCAATCGCGCATCGCCTGCCAGATGCGCCGCAGGCCTTCGCGGATATCGGTCTCGCTGCGCCAGATGCGTTCGTTGGCCAGCATCAGCTCGGATACCCGCAGGTTGTGGCGCTTGCACAGCAGCAACAGTTCCTCGGCGCTGGAGAAGTCGTAGGGCAGCACCGTGTGGTCCTGGTCGAGCTGTCCCGAGGCGGCCTGTGCCGCATCGACCACGAAGCCCCCGCCCACCGAGTAGTAGGTCTCCTGGTGCAGTTCGCCTTGCTCGCCGTAGGCGACCAGGGTCATGGCGTTGGGGTGGTAGGGCAGGTTCTCGTCGAGCAGGCGCATGTCGCGCACCCAGTCGAACGGTACCGCCACGCGGCCGTCCAGTTGCAGCAGGCCGCTATCGAGCAGCGCGGCCATGCGCGGGGCGATCTGGGTCGGGTCGATACGATCCGGCCATTCGCCCATCAGGCCCATGATCACCGCGCGATCGGTGCCGTGGCCGACGCCGGTGGCGGACAGAGAGCCGTACAGGCGCACTTCGAGACGCCGCACCGCCGACAGCGCCTGGCGTTGGCGCAGGGCAGCGGTGAACAGCGCGGCGGCGCGCATGGGGCCGACGGTATGCGAACTGGACGGACCGATACCGATCTTGAAAAGGTCGAACACACTGATAGCCATGCCGGCCTCCGGGATTGCCGCGGCATCCGTGCCTGCGTAGTGGGGGTGGCGGCTCCTCCGCCCGCGATTCCTGCGCATCATCGGGCTTTCCCCGAGGCGGGCCGCATCCGCCACCGACCCGGCCATGTCCAAAAGCGCCGCGTCCGCGCCCGGATCGGGGAACCTCTGCGGCCGGGGGGCGTCTGCACCTGCACGGCGTCGGAATGAGAACGGGCTCGCGCCGCTCCGAAAACGGCATCCGCTGGTCGCCGGCAAAGACCACTATGATTGAATGCGACACAGCGGGTACTGAATGCGACCCCGCCTGCACTGGTTGCGACCCACCCTGTAGGCGACGGATGCGTCCTGTTTCATGATCGTTCACGAATTGCCCGCTGAGGGCCGCTACCGGTCGGCCCGATACAGACAGACCGCCGCGCCCTTCGGGGTAGCGCCGGCGCCTTACCCTGCAGAGGAGTTCGCTATGAAAGGTTGCAAGTCTTGGCTGCTGGTCGTGTCTCTGTGCGCACCGCTGGCAGCCCAGGCCGCGGAGCCCGAATCCTGTGCGTCGGTGCGTTTCGCCGACGTCGGCTGGACCGACATCACAGTGACCACCGCGGTCACCCGCCAGGTCCTCGAGTCCCTCGGCTACAAGACCAAGGTCAATCTGCTCTCGGTGCCGGTGACCTACCGCTCCCTGGCCAACAACGACCTCGACGTATTCCTGGGCAACTGGATGCCCACCATGACCAACGACATCAAGCAGTACGCCGAGAAAGGTACGGTCGAGACACTGCGCGCCAACCTGGAGGGCGCCAAGTACACCCTGGCGGTTCCCCAGTACGTCTACGACGGCGGCCTGCGCAGCTTCGCCGATATCGCGAAGTTCTCCGACAAGCTGGGCAACAAGATCTACGGCATCGAGCCGGGCAACGACGGCAACCGCGTCGCCCAGAGCATGATCGACAAGAACGCCTTCGAACTGGGCAAGTTCAAGTTGGTGGAATCCAGCGAGGCGGGCATGCTCTCGCAGGTGCAGCGGGCCATCCGGCGCAACCAGTGGGTGGTGTTCCTCGGCTGGGAGCCGCACCCCATGAATACCCGCTTCCAGATGAAGTACCTGGAAGGCGGCGACGACTTCTTCGGCCCCAACTATGGCGGCGCGACCATCTACACCAACGTGCGCAAGGGCTACGCCCAGGAGTGCGCCAACGTCGGCCAACTGCTGAAGAACCTCAGCTTCACCCTCGAGATGGAGAACAAGCTGATGGACGCGGTACTCAACGAAAACAAGAAACCCGAGGAAGCCGCTAAGGCCTGGTTGAAGGATCACCCGGAACAGCTGGATGCCTGGCTGGCCGGTGTCACCACGCGCGACGGGCAGCCTGCCGCAGCCGCGGCCAAGCTGGCGTTCGCCAAGTAGGCGACCGGTCGTTCATTTCCCGCTCTTGATGGACCCTGATTATGTTCCTGACTGATCACAAGCTCCCGCTGGGAGAGCAGATCGCCGGTTTCGTCGACTGGCTGACCCTGCATGGCGCATCGTTCTTCGACAAGATCTCCGACACCCTGGAGTTCCTCATCCATGGCGTCACCAACGGCTTGCTCTGGTTCAACCCGCTGGTGCTGATCGCCTTGCTGGTAGGGCTGGTGCATTTCATCCAGCGCAGCTGGGGGCTGACCGTGTTCGCCCTGGCCTCGTTGCTGCTGATCCTCAACCTGGGCTACTGGCAGGAGACCATGGAAACCCTCGCCCAGGTGATATTCGCCACCCTGGTGTGCATCGCCGTGGGCGTGCCGCTGGGCATCGTCGCCGCGCACAAGCCGTGGTTCTACACCGCGCTGCGGCCGTTGCTGGACCTGATGCAGACGGTACCGACCTTCGTCTACCTGATCCCGACCCTGACCCTGTTCGGTCTCGGCGTGGTGCCGGGCCTGATCTCCACGGTGATCTTCGCCGTCGCCGCGCCGATCCGCCTGACCTGCCTGGGTATCCAGGACGTGCCGGCGGAGCTGCTCGACGCCGGCAAGGCCTTCGGCTGCTCGCGCTGGCAACTGCTCACGCGCATCGAGCTGCCGCACGCGATGCCGAGCATCGCCGCCGGCATCACCCAATGCATCATGCTCTCCCTGTCGATGGTGGTGATCGCCGCGCTGGTCGGCGCCGATGGCCTCGGCAAGCCGGTGGTGAACGCGCTGAACACCGCCGACATCTCCCTCGGCTTCGAAGCCGGCCTGGCCATCGTCCTGCTCGCCATCCTGCTCGACCGGGTGTGCAAGCAGCGCGCCGTGAAGGGGAAATAAGCCATGACCGCGATCCGATTCGACCATGTGGACGTCATCTTCGGCACCCACACCAAGGAAGCCCTGAAGCTCCTCGACCAGGGCCTCGGCCGCGCCGAGATCCTCAAGCGCACCGGCCAGGTGCTCGGCGTCGAGGACGCCTGCCTGGACGTCAACCGCGGCGAGATCTGCGTGCTGATGGGACTTTCCGGCTCCGGCAAGTCGAGCCTGCTGCGCTGCATCAACGGCCTGAACAAGGTCAGCCGCGGCAAGCTGCTGATCGAGCACGAAGGTTCGCAGGTGGACATCGCCAACTGCTCGCCGGCGACCCTCAAGGCCATGCGCACCAAGCGCATCGCCATGGTGTTCCAGAAGTTCGCCCTGATGCCCTGGCTGACGGTGGCCGAGAACGTCGGCTTCGGCCTGGAGATGCAGGGCCGTCCGGCCGCCGAGCGGAAGAAGCTGATCGACGAGAAGCTCGAGTTGGTCGGTCTCTCGCAGTGGCGCGACAAGCGTCCCGACTCGCTCTCCGGCGGCATGCAGCAGCGCGTCGGCCTGGCTCGCGCGCTGGCGATGGATGGCGACATCCTGCTGATGGACGAACCGTTCTCCGCCCTCGACCCGCTGATCCGCCAGCAATTGCAGGACGAACTGCTGGTGCTGCAACGGCAACTGCACAAGACCATCGTGTTCGTCAGCCACGACCTCGACGAGGCGCTGAAGATCGGCACCCGCATCGCGATCATGAAGGACGGCCGGATCATCCAGCACGGCAAGCCGGAAGAGATCGTGCTGAGCCCCGCGGACGACTACGTGCGTACCTTCGTCGCCCATACCAACCCGCTCAACGTGCTGTGCGGCCAGAGCCTGATGCGTGGCCTCGACCAGTGCATCCGGCAGAACGACGAGATCTGCTTCGACCAGGGCCGCGACTGCTGGATCGGTCTCAGCGAAGGCGACGTGCTCAAGGGCGCGCGCCAGGGCAGCAACGTCATCGACCTGCAACGCTGGCGCCAGGGCGACCCGGTGGAGAAGCTGCGCCGCGAACCGACCCTGGTGGATGTCAGCATCCGTATGCGCGATGCCCTGCAGATTCGCTACCAGACCGGCCACAAGCTGGTCCTGCAGGAGCAGGACAGGGTGGTCGGGGTGCTCGGCGACAGCGAGCTGTACCACGCGCTGCTGGGCAAGAACCTCGGCTGACCCCCAAGGCCCGCTCGGGGCCGCTGCGAATGCCCGGCGCTGCCGGGCATTCGCGTTTATCCTCCGCGCTTTTTCCGTCTGTTCTTCCTTTCGCACGCTCCCGCGCGCCGGTTCCTGCGGCATGCGCCGGGCGCCGGGCGGCAGAAAAGAAAGGCCCGGCGAAACGCCGGGCCAAGTACGCACCTGATTGGCGAGGGCGCCCTAGCGGCGCCGGATTCAGGTCTGGTGCTGGGTTGGCGCCGGCACTGGCTGGTAGGTGCGGCGGTCGCCGACCTGGGCCTCGTAGTCGGCGCGCATGGCCTTGTGCAGGCCGAACATGAACAGGATCAGCACCGCCGAGAACGGTAGCCCGGCGAGCACCACGACGGTTTGCATCGCCGTGAAGTTGCCGGCGAACAGCAGGCCGATGGTGACTAGCGTGACGACGGCCGACCAGAGGATGCGCAGCCAGTTCGGCGCGTCCTCGTCCAGCTCGCCGCCGCTGCGCGAGAGATTGGCCAGCATCACCGAGCCGGAATCCGCCGGGGTGAGGAACAGCACGAAGCCGACGAAGATCGACAGGCCGATGACGATCTTCGACAGCGGATAGTGTTCCAGCAGCAGGTAGATCGACATCGACGGCTGTTCCAGCGCGGCCTTGCCCAGGTCGGTCGCGCCGTGGTTCATCACCAGGTCCAGGGCGCTGTTGCCGAATACCGACAGCCAGGCCAGGGTGAAGCCCAGCGGGATCAGCAGCACCCCGCAGACCAGTTCGCGCACGCTGCGACCGCGGGAGATGCGGGCGATGAACATACCGACGAAGGGCGCCCAGGAAATCCACCAGGCCCAGTAGAACAGGGTCCACAGGCCCAGCCATTCCTCGCTCTTGCCGGTGCCGGCACCGGTGTAGACGTAGAGGTCGAAGGTCTTCAGCACCAGGCCGTCGAGATAATCGCCGAGGTTCTGTACGAAGCCGTTGAGCAGTTCCAGGGTCGAACCGCAGACCAGCACGAACAGCAGCAGCGAGCTGAACAGCACGATATTCAGGTTGGACAGCCGGCGGATGCCTTTCTCGACACCGGAGACCGCCGCCAGGGTGGCGACCAGGCTCATCGCCAGGATCACCGCCAGCAGGGTGCCTTTGCTGTGCGGCATGCCGGTCAGGTACTCGAGACCGGACGACACCTGCAAGGCGCCGATGCCCAGGTTGGTCACCAGCCCGAGAAGGGTGACGAAGATGCCGAAGCAATCCACCGCATGGCCCGCGGCGCCTTTCACCCAGCGCTCGCCGAGGATCGGATAGAGCGCCGAGCGCAACGCCAGCGGCTGGCGATGGCGGTAGGCGAAATAACCGACGGCGAGGCCGACTAGGGCATAGATCGCCCAGCCGTGCAGGCCCCAGTGGAGGAAGGTCAGTTGCAGCGCCTGGCGCGCCGCCTGAGGGCTGCCGGGAACGCCTTCGGGCGGGTGGTAGAGGTGGTCGATCGGCTCGGATGCGGCGAAGTAGAGCAGCGAGATGCCGATCCCGGAGGAGAACAGCATGCCGGCCCAGGCGCCGTAGCTGAAGTCCGGCTTTTCATGCTCCTCGCCGAGCTTGAGGGTGCCGAAGCGCGAGAAGGCCACCCAGGCGACGAAGAACAGGTAGGCGCCGATGGCCAGCATGTAGTACCAGCCGAAGCTGTGCGACAGCCACGCCTGGATGCGGCCGAGCAAGGCTCCGGCGCTGTCGGGATAGAGGATGAGGGCGGCGGTCAGAACCAGGATCAGTGCGGTCGAGCCGAAGAACACGATCGGATTCAGACGTACCTGCTCGTTTGTTTTTATTGGCGAAGCAGTACTCATTGGAGGATGACCCCATGGCAGTGAAAGCATGGCGGCTTATGGCCGCGGACTACAGACACAGCATTGCCACCCCACTTGAAGCCCGGATTCTGCGATCCTTGGCGGACTTCGGCGACGAGGTGATGAACGGCGCGGGCCAGGTTGCACGCAGGCTGGGAGCCGCTCATGGACGCCGAGCTTATTCTTAGTTGATTGAACGTTCAATAAAAACAAAATAGACTGGCCACCAATGACGTCGGTCGGTGCCCGCACGCACCTATCGACGAGAGGAGATAGCAATGCCCAAGGTCGGTATGCAGCCCATCCGCCGCTCGCAACTGATACACGCCACCCTGGAGGCGGTCGATCAGGTCGGCATGGGAGACGCCAGCATCGCCCTGATTGCCCGCCTGGCGGGTGTTTCCAACGGCATCATCAGCCACTACTTCCAAGACAAGAACGGCTTGCTGGAAGCGACCATGCGGCACCTGCTCAGCGCCTTGAGCAAGGCCGTACGCGAACGCCGCGCGGCGCTCTACGACGACAGTCCGAGGGCGCACCTGCGAGCGATCGTCGAAGGCAACTTCGACGACAGCCAGGTCAATGGTCCGGCGATGAAGACCTGGCTGGCGTTCTGGGCGACCAGCATGCACCAGCCGGCACTGCGTCGATTGCAGCGGGTCAACGACCATCGCCTGTATTCGAACCTGTGCTACCAGTTCCGCCGGCAGCTCTCGGCGGACGACGCCCGCGCCGCGGCACGCGGCCTGGCGGCCCTGATCGACGGCCTGTGGTTGCGTGGCGCGCTGACCGGCGACGCCTTCGATACCGACGAGGCCTTGAACATCGCTTACGACTACCTCGACCAGCAGTTGGCAAAACAGTCGGGGTAGGGACGAAAACCCCCGCGGCGCCGCCTTGCGCCTGCGATACCGATAAGAGAGGACTGCAACATGGCCCGATTCGAAGAACAGAAGCTCTACATTGGCGGTCGCTACGTGGAGGCCAGCAGTGGCGCCACCTTCGAGACCATCAACCCGGCCAACGGCGAAGTGCTCGCCAAGGTCCAGCGGGCTTCCAGGGAAGACGTCGAGCGGGCCGTGCAGAGCGCCGTCGAGGGGCAGAAGGTGTGGGCGGCGATGACCGCCATGCAGCGCTCGCGCATCCTCCGTCGCGCCGTCGACATCCTCCGCGAGCGCAACGACGAACTGGCCGCCCTGGAAACCCTGGATACCGGCAAGCCGCTGGCGGAAACCCGCTCGGTGGACATCGTCACCGGCGCCGACGTGCTCGAGTACTACGCCGGCCTGGTCCCGGCCATCGAAGGCGAGCAGATTCCCCTGCGCGAAACCAGTTTCGTCTACACCCGCCGCGAGCCGCTGGGCGTGGTCGCCGGCATTGGCGCCTGGAACTACCCGGTGCAGATCGCCCTGTGGAAATCCGCCCCGGCCCTCGCTGCCGGCAACGCGATGATCTTCAAGCCCAGCGAAGTCACCCCGCTGACTGCCCTCAAGCTGGCCGAGATCTACACCGAGGCCGGCGTGCCGGACGGCGTGTTCAACGTGCTCACCGGCAGCGGACGCGAAGTCGGCCAGTGGCTGACCGAGCACCCGCTGATCGAGAAGATCTCCTTCACCGGTGGCACCTCCACCGGCAAGAAAGTCATGGCCAGCGCTTCCAGCTCGTCGCTGAAGGAAGTGACCATGGAGCTGGGCGGCAAGTCCCCGCTGATCATCTTCCCCGACGCAGACCTCGACCGCGCCGCCGACATCGCCGTCATGGCCAACTTCTTCAGCTCCGGCCAGGTCTGCACCAACGGCACCCGGGTGTTCATCCACCGTTCCCAGCAGGCCCGCTTCGAAGCCAAGGTACTGGAGCGCGTGCAGCGCATCCGTCTCGGCGACCCGCAGGACGAGAACACCAACTTCGGCCCGCTGGTCAGCTTCCCGCACATGGAAAGCGTGCTCGGCTACATCGAGTCCGGCAAGGCGCAGAAGGCTCGCCTGCTGTGCGGCGGCGAGCGTGTGACCGATGGAGCGTTCGGCAATGGCGCCTACGTCGCGCCGACCGTGTTCACCGATTGCCGCGACGACATGACCATCGTCCGCGAGGAAATCTTCGGCCCGGTGATGAGCATCCTGGTCTATGACGACGAAGACGAGGCGATCCGCCGCGCCAACGATACCGAGTACGGCCTCGCCGCCGGCGTCGTGACCCAGGACCTGGCCCGCGCCCACCGCGCCATCCATCGCCTGGAAGCCGGCATCTGCTGGATCAATACCTGGGGCGAGTCGCCGGCGGAAATGCCGGTCGGCGGTTACAAGCAATCCGGTGTCGGTCGCGAGAACGGTCTCACCACCCTGGCTCATTACACTCGCATCAAGTCCGTGCAAGTGGAGCTGGGCGACTACGCCTCGGTGTTCTGAGCCTCGACGCAGCGCTCGAACCCCTAACCAGGCCGGTCCCAGGCAACGCTCCCTGACACCGGCCATTCCGAACTTCCAGACACCGGCGCGCCAGCGTCGCGGCCGGTGTCATGCCGAGAAAAGAGGAAGGCCTGCATGTCCCAGGAATTCGACTACATCATCATCGGAGCCGGCTCTGCCGGTAACGTACTCGCTACCCGCCTCACCGAAGATGCCGACGTCAGCGTCCTGCTGCTCGAAGCCGGCGGTCCCGACTACCGCTTCGACTTCCGCACCCAGATGCCGGCGGCCCTTGCCTTCCCGCTGCAGGGGCGGCGCTACAACTGGGCCTACGAGACCGACCCCGAGCCCTACATGAACAACCGCCGCATGGAGTGCGGTCGCGGCAAGGGCCTGGGCGGCTCCTCGCTGATCAACGGTATGTGCTACATCCGCGGCAACGCCCTGGACTTCGACGGCTGGGCCAAGGAGCCGGGCCTCGAGGACTGGAGCTACCTCGACTGCCTGCCGTACTTCCGCAAGGCGGAAACCCGGGACATCGGCCCCAACGACTACCATGGCGGCGACGGCCCGGTCAGCGTGACCACGCCGAAGGCCGGCAACAACCCACTGTTCCATGCGATGGTCGAGGCCGGCGTGCAGGCCGGCTACCCGCGAACCGATGACCTCAACGGCTACCAGCAGGAAGGCTTCGGCCCCATGGACCGGACCGTCACCCCGGAGGGCCGTCGCGCCGCCACCGGGCGCGGCTACCTGGACCAGGCCCGCGGCCGGCCCAACCTGACCATCGTCACCCACGCCCTGAGTGACCGCATCCTGTTCAGCGGCAAGCGCGCCATCGGCGTCTCCTACCTGGTGGGCAACGGCGACAACCCGGTCACCGCCCACGCCCGCCGCGAAGTATTGGTGTGCAGCGGCGCGATCGCCTCGCCGCAATTGCTGCAACGCTCCGGCGTCGGCCCGGCGGCCCTGCTGCGCGACCTGGACATCCCGGTGGTGCATGACCTGCCGGGCGTCGGCGCCAACCTGCAGGATCACCTGGAACTCTACCTGCAGTACGCCTGCAAGCAGCCGGTGTCGATCTACCCGGCGACCAAATGGTGGAACCAGCCGGCCATCGGCGCCCAGTGGCTGTTCCTCGGCAAGGGCCTCGGCGCCAGCAACCAGTTCGAGGCTGGCGGCTTCATCCGAACCCGCGAAGCGTTCGAATGGCCGAACATCCAGTTCCATTTCCTCCCGGTGGCGATCAACTACAACGGCAGCAAGGGCGTGCAGGAGCACGGCTTCCAGGCGCACATGGGCTCGATGCGCTCGCCGAGCCGCGGGCGCATCCACCTGAAGTCCAGGGACCCGCGCCAGCATCCGAGCATCCTGTTCAACTATATGTCCCACGAGCAGGACTGGCAGGAGTTCCGCGACGGCATCCGGCTGACCCGCGAGATCATGAACCAGCCGGCGCTGGACCCCTATCGGGGCCGCGAGTTGAGCCCAGGGGTGAACGTGCAGTCGGACGCCGAACTCGACGAGTTCATCCGCAACCATGCGGAGACCGCTTTCCACCCATCCTGCTCGTGCAAGATGGGCAGCGACGACATGGCGGTGGTCGATGGCCAGGGACGGGTCCATGGCATGGAAGGACTGCGAGTGGTGGATGCGTCGATCATGCCGCTGATCATCACCGGCAACCTCAATGCCACCACCATCATGATGGCCGAGAAGATCGCCGACAGGATCCGCGGTCGCCAGCCGCTGCCGCGCAGCACGGCGAAGTACTACGTGGCCGGGGATGCGCCGGTACGCGGCAACCCCGTGCGGGCCTGAGGAACGCGCAAACAAGAACGCCGGCGATAGCCGGCGTTCCTGCGTCTAGCCCCGGCGTGGCGGGACCGGGCGGGTGCGCCCGCTGCCATCGATGGCGACGAACACGAACACCGCCTCGGTGACTTTGCGCCATTCGCTGGACAGCGGGTCGTCGCTCCACACCTCGACCAGCATGCGGATCGAGCTGCGACCGACTTCCAGGGTCTGGGTATAGAAGGAAAGTTGGGCGCCTACCGCGACCGGCACCATGAAGGCCATGCGGTCGATGGCGACGGTGGCGATACGGCCGCCGGCGATCTTGCTGGCCATGGCGGTTCCCGCCAGGTCCATCTGGGATACCAGCCAACCGCCGTAGATATCGCCGAAACCGTTGGTTTCGCGCGGCAGCGCGGTAATCTGCAAGGCCAGGTCTCCCTGGGGAATGGGGTCTTCTTGTTCAAGCTCGATCATAGGTAAGGGCCTCGTGCCCCCCGGATTTCTTGTTCAAGCGCGGTTTAGGGGAAAACTCTCCCAAAACGCCTGCCGGTGCAAGGTCTTGGGACAGCTTTCAGAGGCGCCCGGGCATTATATAGAGGAGTAGGGCGGCCGACGACCGCCCGGTTCTCTCTTCGACCGACTGTGTGGACATTCGTCGATTTGCTATGGTTTCGCTCCTGCGTCCCCGGGTCGCAGGTCGACACGCCTGCCGGTCGAACCCCGCTCATGCTTGCTGAACGAATAAAGAGAACAATCCCGACATGCCATCCGCGAATGCTCCCGAGGCGCCGGCCCAGCGTCCATTGACCCGCAGCGACTACAAGACCCTGTCCCTCTCCGCCCTGGGTGGAGCGCTGGAGTTCTACGACTTCATCATCTTCGTGTTCTTCGCCACCGTGGTCGGCAAGCTGTTCTTCCCGGCGGACATGCCGGAATGGCTGCGTCAGTTGCAAACCTTCGGCCTGTTCGCCGCCGGCTACCTGGCGCGGCCGCTGGGCGGCGTGATCATGGCCCACTTCGGCGACCTGCTCGGGCGCAAGCGCATGTTCACCCTGAGCATCTTCATGATGGCGGTGCCGACCCTGATCATGGGCCTGCTTCCGACCTACGCGCAGATCGGCATCTGGGCGCCCCTGGCGCTGCTCCTGCTGAGGGTGATCCAGGGCGCCGCGATTGGCGGGGAGGTACCGGGGGCCTGGGTCTTCGTCGCCGAGCATGTACCGGCACGGCATGTCGGTTATGCCTGCGGGACGCTGACTTCCGGCCTGACGGCGGGCATCCTGCTGGGCTCGCTGGTGGCTACTGCGATCAATAGCTTCTATAGCGCGACAGAGGTACAGGACTACGCCTGGCGGATTCCCTTCCTGCTCGGCGGGGTGTTCGGCCTGTTCTCGGTCTACCTGCGCCGCTGGCTGCACGAGACGCCGGTATTCGCCGAGCTGCAGCAGCGCAAGGCGCTGGCAGAGGAAGTGCCGTTGAAAGCGGTGGTCCGCGATCATCGTGGCGCCGTCCTGGTGTCGATGCTGCTGACCTGGGTGCTGTCGGCCGCGATCGTGGTGGTCATCCTGATGACCCCTACCGTGCTGCAGAGCGTATACGGCTTCGATGCCGCCACGGCGCTCAAGGCCAACAGCCTGGCGATCGTCTGCCTGACCCTTGGCTGCATCGTCGCCGGGCGCATGGCGGATCGTTTCGGCGCGGGGCTGACTTTCGTTGCCGGTAGCGTGCTGCTGGCGCTGGTGTCCTGGAGCTTCTACGGCAACCTCAAGGCCCACCCGGACTGGCTCTTTCCTTTATATGCACTGACCGGCTTCTTTGTCGGCATCGTCGGCGCCGTTCCCTACGTGATGGTCAATGCGTTCCCACCGGTGGTGCGTTTCTCCGGCCTGTCCTTTTCCTACAACCTGGCCTACGCCATCTTCGGTGGGCTGACGCCGATGGCGGTGGCCCTGCTGCTCAAGCAGAGCCCGATGGGGCCGGCTTACTACGTGGTGACTCTGTGCCTGGTCGGCTTCCTCGTCGGGCTCTACCTGCTGGCGCAGAAAAAGCCGGCTGGCGAGGCGGTTTCGGTGGGCTGAAAGCGCTTCCGGCGGTTATTTGAATTATTTTTGAAATAATCGTTGACGCCAGTTTCTATCTCCCTATAATGCGCACCACTCCCGGCGACGACGAAGAGTAAATGCTTGAAAATCAAGGATTTACGGATTCTCTCCCAGGGGTGGTGAAGCGCTCCGGCAGGTTGTTCGCCGCAGCGGTTCGGTCCCGAAAGGGACTCGAAACGAAGCTTCATCGAGGTGCTTGACAGCGAGTTTGAACGCTGTAGAATGCGCCTCCCGCTGATCGGAAGATAGTTTGAAGGTCGGCGCAAGCGGTTGAGTAGAAAAGAAAATTTTCGAAAATAACGCTTGACGGAACGAGAGGTTGCTGTAGAATGCGCGGCCTCGGTTGAGACGAAAGCCTTGACCAACTGCTCTTTAACAAGTCGAATCAAGCAATTCGTGTGGGTGCTTGTGATGTAAGACTGGTGATCGCAAGATTATCAGCAACGCAAGTAACACTCGTGA
>NZ_SCND01000189.1:0-11575 GCF_005503585.1 Pseudomonas sp. 2VD | reverse complement strand
GATGTGTATATGAGAGAGGTACGCAGGGTTTCATGACGCTGCACCAAGCTGGCGAAGGCGCGCTCCAGCGCCTGGCGATCCAGCGGTCCGTTCAGGCGCACCGCGCTGGGCAGGTTGTAGGCGCCACTCTGTGGCTCCAGGTGCCAGAGGAACCACATGCGCTGCTGGGCGTAGGACAGGCGGTCGCGCTCGGCCGAAGACACGCCGGCCGGAATCGGGAACAGCGAGAAATCGATTCCCTCCCCTCGCAGGGTTTCGAGGAAGACCCGACGCTTCTCAACGGGTAGTTCGATAAAGCGGCGGGCGAGCTTGAGGGAATCTTCTGCGTTCATCGGTCTTCTTCCGTGCACATGGGCAACGAGCGCGGGGCTCGGTCATTCATGTGAAACGGACGACACATCGTGAAAATTAACCGGACAGCGACTTCCGGTCGCACCTTGGCCGATCGGTTTTTTTGCATAGCCATCAGGCGTTTACGGAAGCCCTCGGACAAGCCGCCGGCACCAGGCTGAAAGCAACTGCGAAACATTTGCTTTCATCTTCCCCTTCAGGTTCTACCGGCCTCATTCGTCCTATATGGATGAACGGGGCGCATCCAGTCCCCGCAACCCATGGTCGGTGCCCACGACCCCTAACCTACCGTTAGCCTCATGTCGAAAAAGTCCCGCTCCAGACTCTGGTTCCTCGTCCACAGCTGGCTGGCCCTGCCCATCTGGTTCTTCGTCCTGATCGTCTGCGTCACCGGCACCCTGGCGGTGGTCAGCCAGGAGATCGTCTGGCTGGCCAACCCTGACGTCCGGGCCAGCAAGCCCTACGAAGATGCCGAGCCGCTCAGCTTCAGCCAGGTCCTGAAGGCGATCAACGAAGCCCAACCGGACCTCCTGGTCGAATCCATCCAGCGCCCCGACGAAGAGCATTTCGCCCTTACTGCCGAGGTCAGCTATCCCGGCGGCAGCGAGGCGACCCTGTACATCAACCCCTACACCGGCGCCATCCAGGGCGAAAGCCCCTCCTTCGACTTTCGTCAGTTCACCCGTGCCCTGCACGGATGGTGGCTGGTTCCGTTCAACAACGGCTACAGCTGGGGCTGGTACATGGTCTCGCTGCTCGGCCTCCCCATGCTGGCATCGCTCATCACCGGGCTGGTGGTCTATAAACGATTCTGGAAGGGCTTTCTCAAACCCAGATTACGCATCAACCAGGGCGCCCGGATCTTCTGGGGCGACTTCCATCGCCTGAGCGGCATCTGGTCGATCTGGTTCATCGCCCTGATTTCCATCACCGGCACCTGGTTCCTGATCCAGGCCATCCTTGCCGACAACCACGTCACCCTGACCAACGACGGCATCCCTCCGGTCATCGCACGCGCCGACGTGCCCCGCGCCGCACCCGGTCAGAAGGTTCCATACATCGAGCTGGACGAGGCGGTGCGGCTCGTCACCGGGCGTATCCCCAGCCTGGAGGCCAGCGCGGTGTTCCTGCCCGGCAACGCCTACAGCCCGATGTTCGTGGCCGGACGCGGCTGGTATCCGCTCATGTTCCAGTCGGCCGCGCTGAACCCTTATACCGGCAAGATCGAAACCACCCGCCTGCTCAGCGACCGTACCCCCCTGCAGTTCGTCACCGAATCCATGCGTCCCCTGCACACCGGCGATTTCGGCGGTATCTGGGTCAAGCTGATCTGGTTCGTCTTCGGCCTGCTGCTGAGCATGATGGTGCTCAGCGGCCTGCTGATCTGGAGCAAGCGCACCGCACAGGCCACCGCCGCGCTGGTCAAGCGCGGCAAGCGCCCGGCGCGCCAGCCGAAACCGGCCAAGCCGGCGCCGGTAATGGCCAACCAGACCGCGGAGGGACAGCCATGAGCAAGGCCGCCGTTGCCCAGCCCGTTTCGCCGCTGCGCCAGTTCTGGCTGCGCTGGCGTTTCCACCTGAACGTTCTGCTGATCCTGATCCCGCTCGGTTTCATGCCACGTTATTTCGCCGACATGGCGTTGTTCTCTGGCAGCAGCGGACTGGGTGAACGCGAGATCGGCGAAGTCCAGGTAGGCCCCTGGAGTCTCAAGCTCGCCGAATGGCGTATCGAACCGCCGCACGACGAAGGCCCCGCCGGCTTCATGAAGGACTTCAATGCCGCCCTCTGCCAGGCCTGCATTCCCCAGGTCAAGGCGACCTACCTGCGCATCGGCAAGCCGCGCAGCCTGCGTGCCGCCGGGGTGATCTTCTTCGGCAGCCCCTACCGCATGGGCACCAGCGTGCCGATCCCGCCGCGCACCCGGCCCGATGCCGAGCTGTGGATCACCATGGAAGGTTGGGACGGCTCCATGCACCAGGCTTCCATTCCCCTGGCCGAGGCATCCCCCGCCACCGTGGCCTGGCTGAACAAACGAGGTAAGCAATGAGCATCCACACCCGCCCCTGGCGCCTGCCCCTGGCCGCCCTGTTGCTCGGCCTGAGCGGCGCGGCCCTGGCGCACAACCCGATCTGCGAATGCGAGGAAGTGCAGGCCGGCGAGATCCGCTGCAAGGGCGGATTCTCCGACGGCAGCGGCGCCCCCGGCGTAACCCTCGACGTGATCGGCTACGACGAGCAGATCCTGGTTCCCGGCAAGCTCGGCGCCGACTCGACCCTGACCTTCAAGCGTCCCGACGGCGAGTTCTACGTGCTGTTCGACGCCGGCCCCGGCCACGTGGTGGAAATCGACCACGCCGACATCGCCGCGCCATGAGCGTCGAAACCGTCCGCCCGGCCGGCGCCGGTCACGAGACCCTCTACGTATTGCTCGGCAGCGTGCTGATCCTGGCCCTCGCCGCCACGGTGGTCGGGCTGCGCCAGCAGTCCCATGAAGCGCAAGCCCTGGACGCCCACCAAGTGGACGCCCGGCTCGACCTGAATGCCGCCGAACAGGGCATCTATGCCGACCTGCAGGTCGCCGCCGAAGACATCCAGGCGCGCCTGGACGACGGCGAAGCCGCGCCCTCCGTCGACGAACTGGCCGCCGAGGGCTTCCCGCCCTTCGTCGCCGACGTCGCCGCGAGCAGCCGAGGCGAGCACCGCTGGAGCTACGGCGAAACCGCCGGGCGTCCGAGCTACCTGGGCGTCAGCGGCAAGCCCGAGGTGGCCGGCTCGTTCCTCCTGCTGCTCGGCCCCGCCGAAGTCTGGCTGAAGCCCGCCGCGGCCGCTGCCGGCACCGTACCGGGCGACGCCCGCGCCCTGGCCGACGCCGGCTGGCGCCAGGTGGTCAGCCGCTTCGACGCCGGCGTGACCCGTCAGTACCGCCATTGATCGCACATCGACTCCACAGAAGGCGTTTTTCCATGCTGTTCTCCCGTCGCTCATCCCGTCCGCGCGGCCTCGCCGCCCTCCTCCCGGGCCGCGCCCTGCTGGCCGCCCTGCTGCTGGCCCTGCTCGCCCCGCTGGCCCAGGCCGAAGACGGCAAGCGCCTGCGCATCGGCATCACCCTGCACCCCTACTACAGCTACGTGAGCAACATCGTCGGCGACAAGGCCGAGGTGGTGCCGCTGATCCCCGCCGGTTTCAACCCGCATGCCTACGAGCCGCGCGCCGAGGACATCAAGCGCATCGGCACGCTCGACGTGGTGGTGCTCAACGGCGTCGGCCACGACGATTTCGCCGAGCGCATGATCGCCGCCAGCGAAAAGCCCGGCATCCCGGTGATCGAGGCCAACGCCAAGGTGCCGCTGCTGGCCGCCACCGGCATGGCCGCGCGCGGCGCCGGCAAGGTGGTCAACCCGCACACCTTCCTGTCCATCAGCGCCTCGATCACCCAGGTCAACACCATCGCCCGCGAACTGGGCAAGCTCGACCCGGCCAACGCCAAGGCCTACACCCGCAACGCCCGGGCCTACGCCAAGCGCCTGCGGGCCCTGCGCGCCGACGCCCTGGCGCGGCTGAACAAGGCCCCGGCCGCCGACTTCCGCGTCGCCACCATCCACGGCGCCTACGACTACCTGCTGCGCGAATTCGGCCTGGAAGTCACCGCCGTGGTCGAGCCGGCCCACGGCATCGAGCCGAGTCCGAGCCAGTTGAAGAAGACCATCGACCAGCTCAAGGCGCTGGACGTGAAGGTGATCTTCTCCGAGATCGACTTCCCCTCCACCTACGTCGAGACCATCCAGCGCGAGTCCGGGGTGAAGCTCTATTCGCTGTCGCACATTTCCTATGGCGATTACAGCGCCGGCAAGTACGAGGAAGAAATGGCGCGCAACCTCGACACCGTGGTCCGCGCCATCCAGGAGTCCGGCGCATGACCGTGGCCGAACGGCTTTGCGCCACGCCTTGCGGGCCGGCCATCGAGTTCGCCGGGATCGACCTGAGTCTCGGCGGCAGCCGCATCCTCGATGGCGTGCGCCTGCGCGTCGAGGCCGGTAGCGTGCACGCGCTGGTCGGACCGAACGGCGGCGGCAAGAGTTCGCTGGTCAAGACCCTGCTCGGGCAGATGCCGCATCGCGGCGAGCTGCGCCTGGAGTGGCCCGGCGCGCCCGGCTGCATCGGCTACGTGCCGCAGGCGCTGGAGTTCGACCGCGGCCTGCCGCTCACCGTCGACGATTTCATGGCCGCCATGTGCCAGCGCCGTCCGGCCTTCCTCGGCCTGTCGCGCAGCCGGCGCCCGGCGATCGACGCGGCCCTGGAGCGGGTCGGCATGCTGGCCAAGCGCGGTCGGCGCATGGGCGCCCTCTCCGGCGGCGAGCGCCAGCGCGTGCTGCTGGCCCAGGGCCTGGTACCGCCGCCGCAACTGCTGGTGCTGGACGAACCGATGTCGGCCCTCGACGAGGGCGGCATCCAGGTCTTCGAGCGGCTGCTGCTGGACTGGCGCCAGGCCGGCGTCACCGTGCTCTGGATCGAGCACGACCTGGAGGCCGTCGGCCGCCTCGCCGACCGGGTCAGCGGTCTCAACCGCCACCTGCTGTTCGACGGTCCGGCGGCCAGCAGCCTGACCCCGGAACGCCTGCTCACGCTGTTCTCCACCCAGCCCCGGAAGAACGCGGAGGCCAGCCGATGAACGACGCCTACGAACAACTGCGCCAGGCCGTCCAGGCCTGGGCCGCCGCCGGCTACCTGCCGGAGACCCTGGCCTACGGCTTCGTCGTCAACGCGCTCCTCGCCGGACTGCTGATCGGCCCGGTGCTCGGCGGCCTCGGCACCCTGGTGGTGGTCAAGCGCTTCGCCTTCTTCTCCGAGGCGGTCGGCCACGCCGCGCTCACCGGCGTGGCCATCGGCATCCTGCTCGGCGAGCCCTACACCGGGCCCTACGGCAGCCTGTTCGGCTACTGCCTGCTGTTCGGCGTCCTGCTCAACTACCTGCGCAACCGCACCGGCCTGGCCCCGGACACCCTGATCGGGGTGTTCCTCTCGGTGTCCCTGGCGCTCGGCGCCAGCCTGCTGCTGGTGCTGGCGGGCAAGATCAACGTGCATATCCTCGAGAACGTGCTGTTCGGCTCGGTGCTGACCGTGAACGGCCATGACCTCGCGGTGCTGGCGGCGGTCGCCGTGCTGGTGCCGTGCCTGGCCCTGCCGCTGTACAACCGCATCATGCTGGCCAGCTTCAACCCGCAACTGGCGGCGGTGCGCGGGGTCGCGGTGAAGAGCCTGGACTACCTGTTCGTGGCCCTGGTGACCCTGGTCACCGTCGCCGCGGTGAAAGTGATCGGCGCGATCCTGGTCGGAGCCCTGCTGGTGATCCCGGCGGCGGCGGCGCGCCTGGTCAGCCAGTCGCTGAAAGGGTTCTTCTGGCTGGCGGTGCTGATCGCCACCGTCAGCACGCTGGCCGGTATCCTGCTACCGATCATGTTCGACCTGCCGATTCCCTCCGGCGCCGCGATCATCCTGGTCGCCGGCCTGGCCTTCGGCCTCGCCGCCATCGCTCGCGGCTGCCTGCCGCACCTGAAAGGAACCCCCGGATGAACCTGAAACCCCATTGCCTCGCCCTGGCCCTGGCTTGCGCCGGACTCGCCGGCCCGCTCCCGGCCCTCGCCGCGACGCCGGCCGCGGCTCAGTCCGCGCAAGTCACGGTACTGGCCAGCCTGCCGGTCACCCACGCCCTCGCCGAACGCCTGCTGCGGGACACCGAGGTCAAGCTGCAACGGGTCGCCCCGGCCAACCTGCCGGCCAGCCGCCAGGCCTCGTTCTTCGCCGGGCGCGGCGCCGGCGGCCTGGCCAAGGCCGCCGGGCAGGCCGACGCGGTGATCGACCTGCGCTCGATCTGGAGCGACGACCCGCTCTACCCGCTGGCCCGCCGTAGCAATATCCGTATCGTCGAGATCGACGCCGCGCGTCCGGTGGACGGCGCCCTACCCGGCATCGCCCTGCGCCCCGGCAGCGACCTGCATGCCTACCCCTGGCTCAACCCGACCAACCTGGGGCGCATGGCCGATGTCCTTGCCAGCGACCTGGAACGCCTGGCGCCCGGCGCCGCAGCGACCATCCAGGCCAACCTGGCGACGCTGAAGAAGCAATTGCTGGAAGCGACCGCCAGTAACGAAACTCGCCTGGCGAAGGCCGACAACCTCAGCGTGATCAGCCTCTCCGAACGCCTCGGCTACCTGCTCGCCGGGCTCAACCTGGACCCGCTGGACGTGGAGATCCAGGCCGACGACGGCTGGACCGAGACCAATATCCAGGCTTTCGCCGAGGAGCTGAAGAGCGAGGACATCGCCCTGGTCCTGCACCATCGCCAACCACCGAAGCCCCTCGCCGATGCCATCGCCGCCAGCGGCGCACGCCTGGTAGTGGTGGACACCGAGGCGGCGGACCCGGTGGCCGGCCTGGAAAGCGACATGAAAGCGATAGTCGAAGGGCTGCTGGCCGGTAAAGGCTGAGCCGCGCCTCGTAACGAAAAAGGCCGGGGAGCGCTGCTCACCGGCCTTTTTTTCGTCGACATCGGACCCGCCGCAGGGCCTATGGCGCCCTCGCGGGCATCAGCAGATCGCCGCCGACTCCACCAACAACGCCGCGGCGCCCTGCCCCGCGCGCCAGGCCTCGACCTGGCGCTCGACGACCGCCAGCACCTCGGCCTCGCGCTGATGGATGAAGAAGTGCCCGCCGTCGAACAGCTCCAGTCCGAAACCGCTGCGGGTTTCCTCGGCCCAGGCCAGCAACTGTTCCTCGCTGGCCTTGTCCTCCCTGCCGCCAAGCGTTCGGATCGGACAGGCCAGCGGCGGGCGCCGCTGGTGACGATAGCTGCCGCAGAGCAGGAAATCGGCGCGCAGGATCGGCAGGGTCAGGCTCATCAGCTCGCGGTTGCCCAGCACCTCTTCCGGCGTACCTTGCAGGTCGCGCAGGTCGGCGATCAGCTCGGCGTCGCTCTTCGGTTCGGCGAAACCGCGGTCATACTCGGCGCGTCGCGAGGGCGCCGCGGTGCCGCAGGCGAAGAACCCCAGCGGCGTCGGGCAACCCAGTTCGCGCAAGGCATACAGCACCTCGCAGGCGAGCAAGGCGCCGAGGCTGTGGCCGAGCATCGCGTAGGGGCCCTGGCGGACCTCGTCGTGCAGCTCGCGCGCCAGTTGCTGCGCCAGGCTCGCCAGGTCGGTCTGCAACGGCTCGGCCATCCGCGCCCCGCGCCCCGGCAACTCCACCGGACGCACCGCCAGCCAGGCCGGCAGCTTGCGCCGCCAGCGGCTGTAGGTCATGGCGCTGGCGCCGGAATACGGCAGGCAGAACAGCCGTACGGGCGTACCGCCCACTCAGCCGGCCGCCTTGTCCATGTGCTGGCGCAGGCTCAGCGGGCGCATGTCGGTCCAGACTTCCTCGATGTAGGCCAAGCAGTCCTTCTTCAGGCCGCTCTTGCCGGCCGCCCGCCAGCCCTGGGGAATCTCCTTGTATTCCGGCCAGATGGAATACTGCTCCTCATGGTTGACCACTACCTGGAACTGGATGTCGTCACGGTCGAACACTGAAGTCATTGCTTGCTCCTGATGGGATCGAACGGCCGCGCGCAGCACGGCCCTTGCGTTGGATAACGAAAAGCCCGGCGGGAAAATTAGCCGGCCAGCGCCGCGCCGAGGGCGCGGGCGAAACGCCGGGCCACCTCGTCGATCTGTTCGGCGCCGATGATCAGCGGCGGCAGGAAGCGCACCACGCTGCCGTGGCGGCCGCCCAGTTCGAGGATCAGGCCGCGCCTCAGGCACTCGCGCTGGACCCGCGAGGCTAGGGCGCCGTCGGTCGGCGGATGACCGAGGGCATCCGCCTCGCCCTGCGGGTCGACGATCTCGACCCCGAGCATCAGCCCCCGACCACGGATATCGCCCAGTTGCGGATAGTCGCGCTGGAGGATGCGTAGGTGCTCGGCCAGGCGCTCGCCCATGGCCGCCGCGTGGGCCGCCAGGTCGTGTTCCTTCAGGTAGCGCATCACCGCCGAACCGGCGGCCATGGCCATCTGGTTGCCGCGGAAGGTGCCGGCGTGGGCACCGGGCTGCCACTTGTCCAGCCATTCGCGGTAGACCACCACCGCCAGCGGCAGGCTGCCGCCGATGGCCTTGGACAGCACCACCACGTCGGGGACGATGCCTGCGTGCTCGAAGGCGAACATCCTGCCGGTACGGGCGAAGCCGCTCTGGATCTCGTCGACGATCAGCGCCACCCCGGCCTGCTCGGTGATCCGCCGCAAGCCGCGCAGCCAGTCGAGATCGGCCGGAACCACGCCGCCCTCGCCCTGGACCACCTCGACGATCACCGCCGCCGGCAACTGCACGCCGCCTTCCGGATCGTTCAGCAGGTTCTCCAGGTAGTGCAGGTTCGCCTTGACCCCCGCCTCGCCGCCGAGACCGAACGGGCAACGGTAATCGTAGGGATACGGCAGGAACTGCACGCCCGTGCTGAGCACCGCGCCCAGCGGCTTCTTCGGTCCGAGATTGCCCATCAGCCCCAGCGCGCCCTGGCTCATGCCGTGGTAGCCGCCCTGGAACGACAGGATGGTGCTGCGCCCGGTGGCGGTGCGTACCAGTTTCAGCGCGGCTTCCACCGCGTCGGTGCCGGTCGGGCCGCAGAACTGGATCTTCGCCTCGGCGGCCAGCGCCGGCGGCAGCAGGCCGAACAGGTCCTGGACGAACTGGTCCTTCACCGGGGTGGTCAGGTCGAGGGTGTGCAGCGGCAGCTCGTCGGCCAGAACCTGGCGGATCGCCTCGATCACCACCGGATGGTTGTGCCCCAGCGCCAGGGTGCCGGCGCCGGCCAGGCAATCGATGAAGGTACGCCCCTCGACGTCCTCCACCAGCAGCCCCCTGGCCTTCTTCAGCGCCAGCGGAATCCGCCGCGGATAGCTGCGCGCGTTGGACTCCTGGCGGCTTTGCCGTTCCAGCAAGGGCGACTGGGAGAACTCGTAGAGCGTTTCGCCCTCCGCCGGGGTGGCGCGGAGCGGCTGGTCTTCGATGACGCTGGTGGCGACGTGCATGTCTTCAACCCTCAAGGCGTGGTGGTGTTCCACTGGCAACCGGCGATCCGGCCGCCCGGGGCGGCATTCGCGGATCGGATGCACAGGAGACGCAGGAGGGACGCACGGATTTACTGCGCCGGACCGCAGCACCGTGCCCGGACCGCCAGCTCCGGCCCGGACACCGTCGAGCGGGCCGCTAGTCGGCGCCCGCGGCGCTCACCCGCCAGATCGCGTTGCCGACGTCGTCGGCGATCAGCAACGCGCCGTCGGCCGCCTGCGCCAACCCCACCGGCGCGCCGAACAACTGCTTCTCGTCCGCGGAGACGAACCCGGTCACCACCGGCTGCGGCGCACCGGCGGGCTTGCCGTCGGCGAACGGCACATGGACCACCTGGAAGCCGCTGACCGGCGAGCGGTTCCAACTGCCGTGCTCGCTGACGAAGGCGCCGTTGCGATAGCGCTCGGGCAACTCGTTGCCGGTGTAGAAGAACAGGCCCAGCGCGGCCACGTGGGAACCCAGCGCGTAGTCGGGGACGATGGCCTTCGCCACCAGGTCGGGACGCTGCGGCTTCACCCGCGAATCCAGGTGCTGGCCGAAGTAGCTGTAGGGCCAGCCGTAGAAGCCGCCCTCCCGTACCGAGGTCAGGTAGTCCGGGACCAGGTCGTTGCCGATCTCGTCGCGCTCGTTGACGATGGTCCACAGCTTGCCGGAGACCGGTTCCCACTGCAGGCCGGTCGGGTTGCGCAGGCCGGAGGCGTAGATGCGGCTGCCGCGGCTGGCGACGTCCACTTCGAGAATCGCCGCGCGACGGTATTCGATCGCCGCGCCGTTCTCGGTGATGTTGCTGTTCGAACCGACGCCCACGTAGAGCTTGCGCCCGTCGGGACTGGCTAGCAGCGCCTTGGTCCAGTGGTGGTTGATGGTGTCCGGCAGGTCGGTGAACTCCATCCCCGGGTCGGCGACCCGGGTTTCACCCGGCACGTAGCGGTAGCGCATGATGTTCCCGGTATTGGCGACATACAGGTAATCCCCCACCCGCTGCACGCCGAACGGCGAGTCCAGCCCTTCCAGGAACACGTACTTCTGCCACTGGCCTCCGGCGCCGGCTCGGCGCAGCAGGGTGATGCGGTTGCCGCCCTTGCCGGCCTTGCCGGACTTCCCCTTGACCATCCCCGCGATGAGTTGCTTCGGCGTGGTCACCGGCGCGGTGCCGGGCGAGTTGGCCTCCACCACCAGCACATCGCCGTTGGGCAAGACCAGCAACTGGCGAGGGTGTTGCAGGCCATCGGCGATCTTCTCGATCTTCAGGCCCTGGGCCACCGTCGGCTTGGCCTCTCCCGACCAGCCCACGCCTTCCGGTACCTTCATCGGCGGCAGAAGGAAGTGCTTCGGTTCCGGAAGCGCCGGATTGGCGCCGGTCTGCTGCTGCGGATCGTTCTGCGACCCCTGGTTGCAGCCGGCCAGGACCAGGCCGAGGGCAAGCGCGACGGGGCGCAGCGAGTGGAGGCTAGCCATGCGCCACCTCCTCCGCGGATACCGCCAGGAGCGCCTCTCCCAGCGCCAGCAGCAGCACCGTCGCGATCGACAGCCATAGCCCGGCCGGCATCACCGCATAGGCGTCGCGGCTGTGCACGAAGGCATTGAAGATGGCCAGGACGATGCCGGCGAACTTCAGCAAGGAGGAAACCCTGGCCGCCGCGACGACTGCCGCGCGCCGCAGCAGCCATACGCGGCACAGGTCGACGACGCAGGGCAGGATGGCGAATAGCAGGCCGAGACTGATCAGCCAGGCCGCGCTCTTGCCCCACATCACCTCCGCCGTGGCGAAATAGGTGGCGTCGAAGACCAGGGCGGCGACGAAGAAACCGAAGGGAACCGGGTTGAGGACGTTGTAGAAGGCGTCCAGCGGTCTGAAGCGTAGTGCGGTGGCCATTGCGAAACACTCCTCTCGGGAAACGCAGGCTTCCCGACGTGAAGGGACGGGCAGGAGATTCGAACCGCCGAGGCCCTGCGCAAGGCGCGGGCAGCGGGGAACGGCACGGCGAAACGGCGACTGGGGGGCTCGCGCCCCTTCTGCGACGGACCTGCGCGAAGCGCTGGAGTTCATCTGCAAGGACCTGTCGGAAGCGATAGGTACGCTGGCGATCCTTCCGATGGAACTTCGTGCGCCGCGACTCACCGAAACAG
>NZ_SCND01000188.1:0-11618 GCF_005503585.1 Pseudomonas sp. 2VD | reverse complement strand
GCCTGCTGGTCTCCATCGCCGGACTGTTCCACCGGCCATGGCGCGCACTGAGCAAGCCGCTGGCCTATGTGTTCTTCGCCATGAGCCTTGCAGCCAGCATAGTCACTCCGCTCAAGGCGCTCACCGCCGTGCAGTGCCCCTGGAGCCTGGCGCAGTTCGGCGGCGAGGAAACCTACAGTTCGCTGCTCAGCCCGCGGCCGCCGACCGAGCACCCCGGACGCTGCTGGCCGGGCGGGCACGCATCGTCCGGATTCGTCCTGTTCGCGCTGTTCTTCGCCCTGCGCGACCGCAAGCCCAGGCTGGCGCGCTACGCCCTGGCCTTCGCCTTCGCCATGGGCTGCCTGCTGTCGCTGTCGCGCATGCTGCAAGGTGCGCACTTCCTCTCGCACAACCTGTGGACGATGCTGTTCGACTGGCTGATCTGCCTCGGCCTGTACCGCCTGATGCTCTACCGACCGAAGAAGCGAGGACAGCGCAACGGCGGCGCCGACGAAAACCGCGTTCAGGGAGACGGTTCGTCCGCTCCCAGCACGCCGAACTCGATGGGCACCTTCATGTAGAACAGCCGCACGCCGGCCTGGCGGATCGACTCGAACAGCCGTTCTGCCTGCTCGGGATCGACCGCCATGAGGATTTCCTGCGGCTGGTCGGCCAGCTCGAAGAAATGCATCGAATGCAGCCGGCCGCTCTGGCCGAAGCCTTCGCTGGCAGCCAACGCGGTGGCACCGCGCACGCCCAGGCGGCGCGCCTCTTGCAGCAGCCAGTCGCAGATCGGCTGGCCCTGGTGGCAGCGCCCCTGCTGGGTGATGAAGGTCAGTTGATAGCCTTGCATGGTCGGTCCTCCCGCTGCGCTATTTGCCCAGCATCCAGTTCATCGAGAACAACCCCAGCAGAGTCATCAGCAACGAGCCGCTGACGTGCGTCGCGATGGCCCCGGCGGCCCAGCCCAGGCGGCCCTCCTGAAGCAGGCTGACGACCTCGGCGGAAAAGGTGGAGAAAGTGGTCAGGCCGCCGCAGAACCCGGTGATGATCAGTAGCCGCCATTCCGGAGCGATGCCCGGCGCCTGGGCGAAATAGGCAATCGCCGCGCCGATGACATAGCCGCCGACCAGGTTGGCCAGCAGCGTGCCGGGGGGAATGCTGGGCAGCAGGCTGTTCAGCTTTAGCCCGAGGAACCAGCGCAGCAACGCCCCCAGGGCGGCGCCGAGGGCGATGGCGAGAATGGATTTCCACATAGTCCTGTCCTTGTAGGAGCGATTCGGACAGGCGGCAGGCGAGCGCCTACGCGCCTTTCCAGGTTCATGCGTAGGCATCATCAGCCCCAGGGGCGGTTGAAGGAGGAATGCCATCTCCTGTCGGCAAGATTGGCACAAAGCGAGGCACCTATCAAAGGCCGGAGTACGCCGGATCGCCCGAAGCGTGCCAGTCTAGGGAACCTTTCCCCTTCCTTCGCCGGAGTCCCCCATGCGCCCAGCCCTGCTGCTTTGCTGCCTGTTCCTGTCCGCCACCGCCCAGGCCGAGGATTGCTCGCCGAAAACCTCTGTCGGTAGCTGGTGCGAGCTGCCGCTCGCGGCCCTCCACCCGACCCAGCAGAATGTCGGCCTGCTGCAGGTCGAGGATGACCAGGCCAAGCTCGCCGGGAAGAAGCCCAAGGCTCTCGAGCGCTACTTGCGCAAGAAGGAGATTCCGGTGGTGATCGGCCCCGGCGGCCGCTTCTACCTCACCGATCGCCATCACCTGAGTAGCGCGCTCTGGCGCCTGGACCCGAAACAGGGCGTACCGGTGAAGGTGATCGGCCGGCTACCCCAGGCCACCGACTTCTGGAAGAAGATGCAGGAAAACCACTGGGTCTGGCTGCACGATGCGCGTGGCGCGGAGATCCCGCCCGAGGCGCTGCCGGACGCTCTCGCCGGGCTTGGCGACGATCCCTACCGCGCCCTGGCCGGCTACGCCGAGGACGAGAACGCCTTCGACAAGGATCGGCAGAGCTATTTCATCGAATTCCACTGGGCGCGCTATTTCGGCGAACGCATGCACTGGCGGCCGATCAGCCGCGCCACTCTGCCCGACGACCTGAAGCAGGCGCTGCGCCTGGCCTGCGAACCGGCGGCAAAGGAGCTGCCGGGCTACCGCCAGGACTGCCCGCGCTGAGGAATAAAAAAAGCCCCGCCGAAGCGGGGCTTTTCCAACCACAGGGGCCGGTCGGCTTACATCATGCCGCCCATGCCGCCCATGCCGCCCATGTCAGGCATGCCGCCCATGGCCGGCTTGTCTTCCACGATCTCGGCAACCATGGCTTCGGTGGTGATCATCAGACCGCCGATGGAGGCCGCAGCCTGCAGAGCGGAACGAGTGACCTTGGCCGGGTCCAGGATGCCCATCTCGATCATGTCGCCGTACACGCCGGTAGCAGCGTTGAAGCCGTAGTTGCCGGAACCCTGCTTGACCTTGTCGACCACTACGCTCGGCTCGTCGCCGGCGTTGGCCACGATCTGGCGCAGCGGCGATTCGACGGCGCGACGCAGCAGGGCGATACCGACGTTCTGCTCCTCGTTGTCACCCTTCAGGCCTTCGATGGCTTGCAGGGCACGAACCAGGGCTACGCCGCCGCCGGGAACCACGCCCTCTTCCACCGCCGCACGGGTAGCGTGCAGGGCGTCTTCGACGCGGGCTTTCTTCTCTTTCATCTCGACTTCGGTGGCAGCGCCTACCTTGATCACGGCAACACCGCCGGCCAGCTTGGCCAGGCGCTCTTGCAGCTTCTCGCGGTCGTAGTCGGAAGTGGTTTCCTCGATCTGCTTGCGGATCTGCAGGACGCGGGCTTCGATATCAGCCTGCACACCGGCGCCATCGATGATGGTGGTGTTTTCCTTGTTGATCACGACGCGCTTGGCGTTGCCCAGGTGCTCCAGGGTAGCGCCTTCCAGGCTCAGGCCGACTTCTTCGCTGATCACGGTACCGCCGGTGAGGATGGCGATGTCCTGCAGCATGGCCTTGCGGCGGTCGCCGAAGCCCGGAGCCTTGACGGCCGCGACCTTGACGATGCCACGCATGTTGTTCACCACCAGGGTGGCCAGGGCTTCGCCCTCGACGTCCTCGGCGACGATCAGCAGCGGACGGCCGGCCTTGGCGACGGCTTCCAGCACCGGCAGCATTTCGCGGATGTTGGAGATCTTCTTGTCGACCAGCAGCAGCAGCGGGCTATCCAGCTCGGCAGCCATGGTGTCCGGCTTGTTCACGAAGTAGGGGGACAGGTAGCCGCGATCGAACTGCATGCCTTCGACGACGGACAGTTCGTTTTCCAGGCCCGAGCCTTCCTCGACGGTGATCACGCCTTCTTTACCGACTTTTTCCATGGCTTCGGCAATGATCTGGCCGATGGACTCGTCGGAGTTGGCGGAGATGGTGCCTACCTGGGCGATGGCCTTGGTGTCGGCGCAGGGCTTGGCCAGCTCTTTCAGCTGGGCGACGATGGCCACGGTGGCCTTGTCGATACCACGCTTCAGGTCCATCGGGTTCATGCCGGCGGCAACGGCCTTCAGGCCTTCGTTGACGATGGCCTGGGCCAGGACGGTCGCGGTGGTGGTGCCGTCACCGGCAGCATCGTTGGCCTTGGAGGCAACGTCTTTCACCAGTTGCGCGCCCATGTTCTCGAACTTGTCTTTCAGCTCGATTTCCTTGGCGACGGAAACGCCATCCTTGGTGATGGTCGGAGCGCCGAAGGACTTGTCCAGAACCACGTTGCGGCCTTTCGGGCCGAGGGTGGCCTTGACGGCATCGGCCAGCACGTTCACGCCGACCAGCATTTTCTTGCGAGCGGAATCGCCGAACTTAACTTCTTTGGCAGCCATGTTCTCTTTCCTCTAAATCGAATTCGGTGAAAACGGAGTGGTGAGACCGATCAGTCTTCCAGGACGGCGAGGATTTCGGACTCGCCCATCACCAGCAGTTCCTCGCCATCGACCTTGATGGCGTTGCTGCCGGAGTAAGGCCCGAAGACCACCTTGTCGCCCACCTTCACTGCCAGAGCGCGCACTTCGCCGTTGTCCAGTACACGACCGGTACCTACGGCTACCACTTCACCGCGGTTCGGCTTCTCGGCGGCGGAACCCGGCAGCACGATGCCGCCTGCGGTCTTGGTCTCTTCCTCGCTGCGACGGATAACGACGCGATCATGCAGAGGACGAAGCTTCATAGTCGTAACTCTCCCAAACAGTGGTTTCCAACGGCCGGATCGAAGTCCGGCGGGTTTTGTTGAAGCCGGCGTTGCCGGGTTGCGACTCGACGCGCGAGCCGCGTAAGACAGCCTGCCCTTGTGGCAGGGACCTTGCGGTGACCGTTACATAAGGTCGCCACAAGCCATTTCAAGGGCATGCAGTGAAAATTTTTTTCAGTTGCGCGAATCGTCGCGGCGCTCGTACTCACCCTCGATGACGTTCGGCCGCGACGGCCCCTGTCCGTAGCGGGCGTTCAGGTCGTCGGCAAAGGCGCGCCGGCGCAGCGCCTGCTGTTCGACGCGGCGGCGCAGGCCGCCGAGCATCAGGCGACGGGTGAAAGGAATCAGGCAGAGGATGCCGAAGATGTCGCTGATGAAACCCGGCAGCATCAGCAGGCCGCCGCCGACGGCGATCAACAGGCCTTCGAGCATTTCCTGCTCCGGCAGTTCGCCACGGGCCAGTCGTTCGCGGGCGCGCCAGGCGGTGGCGACACCGGCCACGCGCAACAATGCGGCACCGATGAAGGCGCTGGCGACGATCAGGAACAGGGTCCAGCCGACCCCGATGACACTGCCGACCTTGATCAGGACGGCCAGCTCGACCAGCGGGAAGAGCAACAGCAGAAAGAGGAAAGCGCGCATTTCAGAGTCCTTGGCGGGGCCCGTTTGCCCCCGGTACCACCAGTAGTTGGCGCCAGCCGGGGAAGAATTCAACCCTGCTCCGGCTCGACGGTCGGCCAGCGCTCGGCCCTGGCCAGTTGCACCAGCGCCTGGCGCACGGCCCCGGGGTTGCCGCAGGCGGCGGGGAACGGCAGCCAGTGCAGGCCCTGGCCGATGCGCAGGTGGAAACCTTCTGTATCAATTCCCGCCAGCTGCGCCGCGGCATGCGCCGGCAGTCCGGCCAGTTCCACATAGTGGGCGATGGCGGCGGCGTGGTCGCTGTTCATGTGCGCGACCATGCCGCGCTCGGCTTCTCCGGCGAACGGATTGGCCAGCGGCACGCGCTCGGCGGCCAGCCAGTGGATCGCGCCGAAACCGCCGATGAAACGCCACTGGACCGGCTGCAGCACCCAGAAATCGAAATCGTGGACCCGATGGTAGTCGGCGGACTCGGGGAAATAGCGGTAGTAACGCTCGGCCGCCGCGGCGACCTCCTCCTCCGCCAATTGCCGCGCCTCGGCCAGCAGGGTGAGGCGGCCGACAGCCTGGATATCCTCGGCGCCGCGCTCGCCTACCAGCATCGAGCAGCGCGGGTCCGCCTGCAGGTTGTGGGTGTGCTGGGCGATCCGGCTGATCAGGATCAGCGGCCGGCCTTCGGCATCCAGGCAATAGGGAACCACCGAGCCGAAGGGAAAGCCCGGCCATTTCTTCGAGTGGGTGGAAAGGACCGCACGGTATTCCTTGAGCAGCAATTCTCGGGCATTCTTTGCAGCTTCAACGCTCAATTTATGACTCCTTGCATAGAATCCGTCGTAAACGGACGGGCATATCAAAGTACGTTCGCAGGTGCCGGCAAGGTCCGCTTCCAGAAACTGCTCGTGGGGTTCCAAGCAATGCAATTGAAAGACAAGGTCATCATCATCACCGGCGGCTGCCAGGGGCTCGGTCGGGCAATGGGCGAATATCTCGCCGGCAAGGGCGCCAGGCTGGCCCTGGTCGATCTCAACCGCGAACGTCTCGACGAAGCCGTCGCTGCCTGCAAGGCCGCCGGCGGCGACGCTCGCGCCTACGTGTGCAACGTGGCGGACGAGGAACAGGTTACCCACATGGTGGCCCAGGTCGCCAGCGACTTCGGCGCGATCAACGGCCTGGTCAACAACGCCGGCATCCTCCGCGACGGCCTGACCATCAAGGTCAAGGACGGCCAGTTGAGCAAGATGAGCCTGGCCCAATGGCAATCGGTGATCGACGTCAACCTCACCGGTGTGTTCCTTTGCACCCGCGAAGTGGCGGCGAAGATGATCGAGCTGAAGAACGAAGGCGCGATCGTCAACATTTCCTCGATCTCCCGCGCCGGCAACATGGGCCAGGCCAACTACTCGGCAGCCAAGGCCGGGGTCGCCGCGGATACCGTGGTCTGGGCGAAGGAACTGGCGCGCTACGGCATCCGCGTGGCCGGCGTGGCGCCGGGCTTCATCGAGACCGAGATGACCGCCGGGATGAAACCCGAGGCGCTGGAGAAGATGACCGCCGGCATCCCTCTGAAGCGCATGGGCAAGCCGGTGGAGATCGCCCACTCGGTGGCCTACATCTTCGAGAACGACTACTACACCGGCCGCGTTCTCGAACTGGACGGCGGCCTGCGCCTGTAGGCCCCGGCCCGGCAAGGAAAAAGCCCCGCTATCGCGGGGCTTTTTCGTGCAGGCCGGCTTACCAGCCGACCCCGAGGCCGAAGGTATAGCGGCGCTGGTTGACGTTGCCGTCGTTGCCGCTGAACTTGTCCCATTCCGCCTTCATGCTCAGCGAAGCCCAACTGGTCAGCTTGTAGCGGATCCCCGCCTCGGTCTGCAGCTCGTAGTCCAGGCCGGATTGCAGCGGCTTGCTGACCTCGCCGTTGGTGAACAGCTCGAACTGCTTGGCCAGCAGGTAGCGGTTGTAGTCCCACTTGAAGCTCGACGAATAGAAGTGTTCCTTCTCGCCGTCGGCGAACTCGTAGTCGTTGCGGTTGACCAGGGTGGCGATGGAGAACGCGCCCAGCTCGTTGTCCCAGAACTGGTAGCCAGGGCCGGTACCGACGGTACGCTTCTTCGCCAGGTCCTCGATCATGTCGCGCTTGTAGGCGACCTGGCCCTGCCAGAACCAGTGGTCGTCGATGAAGCGGTCCAGCGCGTACTGGCCGGAATAATTGTCGGTGCTGACCAGGCCGTTCTTCTTCTCGCGGTTGTACTCGCCCTGCACGTTGTGGCGCCAGAGTCCGTGGCGGGCGTTGGTCTTGAAATCGATGTCGTAGTCGGACACATCGTTCTCGGCCTGCTTGCGGTCCAGCGAGAAATCGACGTTGCCGTTCCATACCCAGTCCTGGAGGATCGGCTTGGGCGGCATCATCTGCTGGATGCTGGCCAGCTCCACGGTCTTCGGTTCGCCGTTGACCAGGGTCACCTGGCCCGGCCCGGCGGCCCTGATGCCCTTGGAATGCTCGCCGGTCTCGGCATCCTGCTTGACCAGCAGGTTCTGCTCGCTCTCGAAGGTGGAGATCTTGTCCCACTTGAGCGTTATGTCGCCGCCATAGTCGGTCTTCAGCAGCAGCTTGCCGCCGTCGAACAGGGTGATCTTGCCGGTAAGGCGGTCACCGTTCTTCATCCAGACCGTATCGGCAAGGGCAGAGGTGGAACTTGCAAGGGCAGCGAGGCACAGCAGGATTCTCGACAACATGAGCACAAATCAACTGAGTTGGGTTCGAAGAGGCCGGCATTATCCAAATGCCGGGCGGCAGAGCAAGGACCGGGGCACGGGCGGTAAAGTTCAGCCGGATCGACCGAAAGGTGAGCCGCGTCACCAGCCGACGCCGACCCCGATCAGGTAGTGCCGGTCGGACTGGGTGCCCCCCTCGGTGCGCAACTGGTCCAGTTCATAGAGGAACGAAAGACGCGCCCAACTGTTCAGGCGATAGCGCAGGCCGTATTCGCTGTCGAGCAGGTAGTCGATCCGCTCGATGCCGGGAACCAGCACGGTTCCCTTGCTGTACAGCTCCAGCCGGGTGCCGGCGAGCAGCCGCTTGTAGTCCCACTCCAGCGAATAGGAGGTGAAATCCTCGCGCGGCTGATCGCGCCACTCCAGTTGCCAGCGACTGATCTCGGCGACCAGGTCGAAACGCCCGAGTTCGTCGTCCCAGAACTGGTAGCCGGGGCCGGTTCCCAGCGCGCTCTGGCGCTCCAGGTTGTCGATCGCATCGTGCTTCTGCGAATAGCTGCCGCGCCAGAACCAGTGTTCGTCGAAGAAGCGATCGAGGTCGTAGTCCAGCTCCCAGTTGTCCTCGACCTTGCGCCCGTCCTTCTTTTCCCGCTCCACTTCCCCCGCCAGCACGTGGCGCCAGGCGCCGTGGCGAAGCCGGGTATCGCCCTTGAGCTTCCATTCGTCCTTGTCGCTGTCGTTGCGCTTGCTATCCAGCTTGACGTCGAGATTGCCCTCCCAGACCAGGTCCTCCACCAGCGGTCGCGGCGGCACCATCTGGCGAATACTGGCCAGCGGGACGGTATGGCTGCCGCCATCGACGATCCGCACCATGCCCTTGCCCGCCGCCTCCAGGGTTCGGCTACGCTGCCCGGATACGCCCTGCTGCTTGATCAGCAGGGGTTTGTCGGAACTGATGGTGTCGATATCCTTCCAATCGATCAGCACCTGGCCGGCATAACGGGTCTTCAGCGCCAGCTTGCCGCCGTCCATCAGCACGATCTCGCCGGACAGGCGGTCGCCGTTGTCCAGCCATACGGTGTCGGCCAGCGCGGGGCCGGCCAGGAGCATCACGACGATTGAACAGAGGGCTCTGAGCGACATGGGCGTTCACAAGGCGGACAGGAAAGGGAAAACCGATGAGCATGCCTGGGCCGGCAGCGACCCGGCAAGTGCCCAGGCGCGCCGCGAGGCCCTGTACCTGGTGCTGGCGCAGGTGCCGCCGGGGCAGGTGGTCAGCTACGGGCAACTGGCCGAACTGGCCGGCCTAGGCCGCGCCGCCCGCTGGGTCGGCAGGACGCTCAGCCAGTTGCCGGTGGATACCCGCCTGCCCTGGCATCGGGTTCTCGGCGCCGGCGGTCGCATCAGCCTGCCGGCGGACAGTCCCGGCGGTCGCGAACAACGCGCACGCTTGCGCGAGGAAGGCGTTCTCCTGCACAACGACAGGGTGGACATACGTCGGCATGGCTGGCTTACAGCGAAGTAGAGCGGTTAGAGTGCGCGTTATTTTTTGCGGAACGGTTACCCCATGACTCAGCAATCCTGGCGAGAGGCCCTGGTCGCCTACAAGTCTCCCGCCAGCCTGGCCCTCCTGCTGCTCGGCTTCGCCGCCGGCCTGCCGACCATGCTGGTGTTCAACACCCTGTCGGTGTGGCTGCGCGAAGCCGGCGTGGCGCGGGATACCATCGGTTTCGCCAGTTGGCTGGGGCTGGTGTACGCCTTCAAGTGGGTCTGGTCGCCGATGCTCGACCAGTGGCGCCTGCCCTTCGTCGGCCGTCTCGGCCGGCGCCGTTCCTGGCTGGTGTTCTCGCAGGTGCTGATCGCCCTGGGACTGCTCGGCATGGCCCTGTGCAATCCGCAGAGCCACCTGCCCTGGCTGATCGGCCTGGCCCTGCTGGTGGCGTTCGCCTCCGCCACCCAGGACATCGCGATCGACGCCTACCGCCTGGAAATCGCCGAGGATAGCCGCCAGGCCGCCCTCGCTGCCTGCTACATGACCGGCTACCGCGCGGCAATCCTGCTGGCCAGCGCCGGCGCGCTGATTCTCGCCGAATGGTTCGGCTCCACCAGCCTCAACTACAGCCAGTCGGCCTGGGGCCTGACCTATGCGTTGTTCGCCCTGCTGATCCTGCCCGGGCTGGTCACCAGCCTGCTGATCCGCGAGCCGGCGGTGGACGTGCCGATCCACGTCAACCCGTCGCGTTTCGACTTCAACCACCAACTGCTCTCGGTGCTCCTGCTGCTGATCCTGCTGATCTCGCTGCCGGCGATGATCACCGCCCTCCTCGACCGCGCCTGGCCGCGCGCCGGCCTCTACGCGCTGCTCATGGGGATCTGCCTGTCGCCGTGGGGACGCCAGCAGATTCGCCCGGTCCGCGAACTGCTCGCCACCGTGCGCAGGCCGCTGCTGGTGGCGGCGCGCGGCAAGGAAGTGCCGCTGTTCGATTTCGTCCACCAGGCGGTCTCGGTGATGGTGCTGATCATCCTCCTCGTCACCGTCACCGCCATGTGCCGCGCCTACTACTCCGGTGCCTGGCCGCGCGGCACGCTGTTCCTGCTGATCGCCGCGTCCTGCCTGTCGGCACCCGGGCGCCTGCTGATGGCCCCGGTGCTGACGCCGATCACCGAGTTCGTCCAGCGTTATCGCTGGCAGGCCCTGCTGCTGCTCGGCCTGATCTCCACCTATCGCCTGTCGGACACGGTGATGGGGGTGATGGCCGGGGTCTTCTACATCGACATGGGCTTCTCCAAGGAAGTCATCGCCAGCGTCAGCAAGGTCTTCGGCGTACTCATGACCCTGATCGGCGCCGCCGCCGGCGGGGTGCTGATCGCCCGCTTCAGCATCCTCTCCATCCTGTTCATCGGCGGTGCCGCTTCGGCTGCCACCAACCTGCTGTTCGCCATGCTCGCCCAGCTCGGCCCGCTGCACGCCGAGGCCCTGCCCAGCCATGACGTGATCAGCCTGGTGATGGCGCTCGAGCCGCACGTGCTGATGCTGGTGATGACCATCACCCTCGACAACTTCAGCGGCGGCCTCGCCGCCTCGGCCTTCGTCGCCTACCTGTCGAGCCTGACCAACCTGAAGTTCTCCGCCACCCAGTACGCCATGCTCAGCTCGACCATGCTCCTGCTGCCGCGCTTCATCGGCGGCTACTCCGGAACCATGGTCGAGAGCCTCGGCTACGAGCACTTCTTCTACGTCACCGCGGTGATGGGCATTCCCACCCTGCTGCTGATCGGCTGGTTGTGGCTGCGCCGCGCGCCGTCCAGCGAGACGCCGGCGCCGGGTCACCAGAACGCCGAGCAGCACTGAGGCAAGAATGAAAAAGGCCGGCATTCGCCGGCCTTTTTCGTGGATCGTGCGGGCCCTCAGTCGGCCATCGCGCCCTGCACAACCTTGACCACCCGCTGCGGGAAGGGAATGCCGATACCTTCCTTGCCCAGCGCGTCGCGGGCCTTTTCGTTGAACATGAACATCACGTCCCAGTAGTCGGCGTTCTTCACCCAGACCCGCAGGGACAGGGTAATCGCGCTTTCGCCGAGATTGGAAACCACCGCCACCGGTGCCGGGTCCTTCAGAACCCGCGGGTCGTCGGCCATGGCCAGGAGAATGTTCTGCGCATTCTTCAGGTCGGCGTCGTAGTCGATGCCGACGTCGAAGATCACCTTGCGCAGCGGCTCGGCGGAGTAGTTGGTCACCGTTCCGTTGGACAGCGCCCCGTTGGGCACGATGATCCGCTTGTTGTCGCCGCTACGCAGCACGGTGTGGAAGATCAGGATCGAATCCACGGTGCCGGCCACGCCCTGCGCCTCGATCCAGTCGCCGACCTTGAACGGGCGGAACAGCAGGATCAGCACGCCGCCAGCGAAGTTAGCCAGGCTGCCCTGCAGGGCCAGGCCGATGGCCAGGCCGGCGGCGCCGATGGCGGCGACGAAACTGGTGGTCTGGATGCCGATCATGGAAGCCACGCTGACCACCAGCAGGATCTTCAGGACGATGCTCACCAGGCTG
>NZ_SCND01000187.1:0-11648 GCF_005503585.1 Pseudomonas sp. 2VD | reverse complement strand
GAAGTTGTCCACCTCCTCAATGCGCATCGGCTCCAGGGCGAAGCCGGCGGCTTCCAGGCGGCGCATCATCAGGGCCTGGCAGTCGGCGTCGAGGGGCGTGACGGAGGGGCGGCGGATCAACTCGCAGGCGAGTTCGAGGGTCGGCGAGAGACTCGGCGAAGAGGCGGTCATGGGGAGGGCATCCTGAGCGGGTCGAGCGGAAAGGGGGAATCTTAAAGCATAAACGTGGGCGAAGGGACGCCGTTTAGGCGAGCGGGGCCGGCCGTCCCGACGCCTCGCCCGACCTCAACCGCCGATCCGCTCGGCGCCGCCGGCCAGTTCCTCGCGCGGTTTCGGCAGCGACGAGAGCAGGGCCATGACCAGCGCCGCCAGGTAGGGCAGCGATTGCACCAGGAGCATGGCGACCCAGATCAGCAGGTCGCGGCTCGGCACGCCCTGAACCGCCACGATGCCGGCCGCCGCGCCCCACAGCAGGAGCATCACGAAGACTTCCTCGCGGGCCTCCGCCAGGGCCACCAGCAGGCCGTGGCTGGAGCGCATCTTCGGCGTGCGGAAGAACGGGATGCCGCGGGTGACGAAGCCGTACAGCACCGCCTTGGCAATGGTGTGCGAGAGCGACAGGCCGGCGAGGGCGGCGAAGAACGAGTCGCGCAGGTCGACGCCGACGGTGCGCCGGTAGAGGAAGAGGATCTTGCCGACCTTGAAGACGAACAGGGCCAGCGGCAGGATCGCGAAGATCAGCAGTGGCGGGTCGACGCGCTTGGGCACGATGATCATCGCCGCCGACCAGAGCAGCGCGCCGAGGGTGAAGAAGATGTTCAGGCCGTCGGCGATCCACGGCAGCCAGCCGGCCACGAAGTGGTAGCGCTGGCCGCGGGTCAGGCGGCTGCCGTCGGGACTGCGGCCGCGCAGCAGGGCGTCGGTATGCCGCTTCATGATCTGGATCGCGCCGTAGGCCCAGCGGAAGCGCTGCTTCTTGAAGTCGATGAAGGTATCGGGCATCACCCCCTTGCCGTAGCTGCGCTCGAAGTAGGCGGCCGACAGGCCCTTCTCGAACACCCGCAGGCCCAGCTCGGCGTCCTCGGTGATGCACCATTCCGGCCATCTCAGCTCGTCCAGCACGCTGCGCCGGATCATGGTCATGGTGCCGTGCTCGATGATCGCGTCGCGGTCGTTGCGGGTGACCATGCCGATGTGGAAGAAGCCCTTGTACTCGGCGTAGCAGAGCCGCTTGAAGGCGCTCTCGTGCTGGTCGCGGTAGTCCTGCGGCGACTGCACCACGGCGATCCGCGGGTCGCCGAAGTGCGGCACCATGTGCCTGAGCCAGTCGGGGTCGACGCAGTAGTCGGCGTCGATCACCGCGACCACCTCGACGTCCGCCGCCACGTGGCCCAGGGCGAAGTTCAGCGCGCCGGCCTTGAAGCCTTCCAGCGGGGCAACGTGGAAGAAGCGGAAGCGCTCGCCCAGGCGCGCGCAGTGCGCCTCGACCGGCTGCCAGACGGCCGGGTCGCGGGTGTTGTTGTCGATCACCAGGACTTCGTAGTCCGGGTAGTCGAGGCGGGCAAGGGCGTCGAGGGTCTGCTTCAGCAGTTCCGGCGGCTCGTTGTAGCAGGGCACGTGGATCGACACCTTGGGCCGATAGGCCTGCGCGGCGGTGATCGGCAGGAATGGCCGGCGCCGCTTGCGCGTCCAGACCGCCTCGGCCAGCTCGTGGGCCTCGGTGAACAGCACGATGACCACCCCCAGCGCGCCGACGCCCAGCAACGCGCCGACGGTCAGGCTGAACCAGGTGCTGTACTGCTGGCTGTAGTCGTAGGCGATCCACACCAGCACCGAGGCGCAGGCGAACGAGACCACGGCGAGGAAGGTCCTCCCGCGCTGGCGCAGCGAGGAACTGTCGATCAGCAGCAGGGTGAAGGCGAGTACCGCGAGTACCGCCGAGGCGATGGCCAGGGCGCGCCACTTGGGAATCGGCACCACCGGCCCGGTGAAGTTGAACTTGGCCTTGCGGTCGGCGTTGTAGACGCCCCAGTAGGCGCCCACCGAGCCTTCGGCGCTGACCTTCCAGGGCTGGTCGAAGGCTTCGATGACGAAGTAGCTGTAGCCTTCGCCGTTGAGCGCGTTGGTCAGGCGCCGCAGGTAGATGGCCTGGTCCGCGGGCGTCGCCTCGGCGCTGCCGCGCATGCGCCCGTTGCTCGGCCAGCCGACCTCGGCGAGCAGCAGCGGCTTCCTCGGGAAGGCGGCCTTGAGTTCGCGCGCGCGTTCGAGCACGAAGTCCACCGCGTCGGCCACCGGCGTGGCCTCCCAGTAGGGCAGGACGTGGGCGGCGATCAGGTCGACGTGTTGCGCCAGTTCCGGGTGTTCGCGGTAGACGTGCCACTGTTCAGCGGTGGTCACCGGAACCTTGACTGCCGCGCGGACCCGGTCGAGGTAGGCGATCAACTGTTCTGCCGTCACCTCGCGGCGGAACAGCGCCTCGTTGCCGACTATCACCCGCACCACGCTCGGCGACTCGTTGGCGATGCGGATGGCGCGGGCGATCTCGGCCTCGTTGCCGGCCAGGTCCGGGCCGAGCCAGATGCCCAGGCTGACGCGCAGGCCGAACGCCTCGGCCAGCGCCGGGATGTCGCCGAGCGCGCCCTGGACCGAATAGGTGCGGATGCTGTGGGTGTGCCGGGCGACCAGTTCCAGGTCGGCGCGCATCTGTTCGGCGCTGGGGTAGCGGCCGCTCTGCGGATTCTGGTTGAGGCGGAACGGCGAGAAGGAGAAGCCGGAGATGCGTTCCGGCCAGTCCGGTACGCTGACCGGACGGTTGTACAGGGCCCAGATGCCGGTGAAGAGGGCGGCCAGGGCGACGATGACCACCAGGTTGAGCCCGATCTTGCGTGAAGACATAGAGATGAAACCAGGTTCCGGATGTTTCGCTGAACACGGGGCGGCGCATGCTACCCCGCACCCCCCGGGGTGTACAGGCGCCGGGCTGGCGGGTCTGTTGCAAGTCTAGTCCGGCCTGTGCGACGAGCCGTAAGAACGCAGGCGACGCGGCGGCCGCGGCTTTTTATAATGCGCGCGGCAATCCGCGATTCGGTTTCAGAGGTGGTTGGTGATGCAGGTGGATGAACAGCGCTTCGGCGGTATCGGCCGGTTGTACGGTCGCGAGGGGCTGCAACGCCTGGCCGATAGCCACGTCGCGGTGGTCGGCATCGGCGGGGTCGGTTCCTGGGCGGCGGAAGCGCTGGCCCGCAGCGGCGTCGGCGAGATTTCCCTGTTCGACCTCGACGATGTCTGCGTGACCAACACCAACCGCCAGGTGCATGCCATCGAAGGCTCGGTGGGCAAGGCCAAGGTCGAGGTGATGGCGGCGCGCATCCGGGCCATCAACCCGGCCTGCCGGGTCCACGCGGTGGCCGATTTCGTCACCCGCGAGACCATGGCCGAGTACATCGTCGACTTCGACTACCTGATCGACTGCATCGACAGCGTGGCCGCCAAGGCCGCGCTGATCGCCTGGTGCAAGCGGCGCAAGATCCCGGTGATCACCACCGGCGGCGCCGGTGGTCAGGTCGACCCGACGCAGATCCAGGTCGCCGACCTGAACAAGACCTTCAACGACCCGCTGGCGGCCAAGGTGCGTTCCACCCTGCGCCGCGACTACAACTTCTCGCGCACGCCGGGGCGCACCTACAGCGTGCCCTGCGTGTTCTCCAGCGAACAACTGCGCTACCCGAAGCCGGACGGCACGGTGTGCCAGTCGAAGAGTTTCGTCGGCGAAGGGGTGAAGCTGGACTGCGCCGGCGGCTTCGGCGCGGTGATGATGGTCACCGCCACCTTCGGCATGGTCGCCGCCGCCCGCGCCGTCGAGCGCCTGGCGGAAGGCCGCGCGCTGCGGCCGTCGCGGCGCACGCCGGGGAACGCCTGATCAGGCGCCGACCGCCACCAGGCTGAGCAGGCGTTCGTCGAGCACGGCGAACTGGGCATCCAGCTCGCTGCCGTGGCGCCACTCCGGCGACAGGTCGGTGAGCAGGCGCAGCCGGGCCTGGCCGTCGGCGCGCCATTCCAGCAGTTCCGCATGTTCGAAGTAGAAGCGCTTGCCCACCAGCGGATAGAGCGCCTTGAACAGGCTTTCCTTCAGCGAGAACGCCAGGGTCACCAGCAGGCCGGTGCGTCGCTCCAGGTCGTCGGCGAAGCGCAGGCGCTCGCCTTCGGTGAGGATCTCGCCATGCAGGTAGCGCGCCCGCTCGGCTTCGAGCAGGGTTTCCACGTCCAGGCCGAGCCCGCGCCAGTCGCCGCGCGCCGCCACCAGGGCGGCGGCCCAGCGGTCGCCATGGGTGATCGAGCCGCTGATCGCGGCCGGCCAGACCGGTGCGCGGTCCTCGCCGACGGCCGGCGTCTGGGCGCGGCCATCGAGGGCGAACAGGGCGGCGCGTGCGCAGAGGCGCCCGGCGAGGAACTCGGCCTGGCGCTTGGCCACCGCGCGGAGGATGTTCGCCGGCGGCTGGATGCCGGCCAGGGCGAAGTCGCCGGGTTGCAGCAGCGCCGGGTCGAAGCGGGTGCTGCGCAGTTGCACGCCGGGCAGCGCGACGGGCAGCGGCCAGCGGTCGTCCAGCGGGGTGCAGAAGGAGGGGAGACGGTCGTTCATGGCGCGCATTGTGCCGGTTCCCGACGTGGCCCACCAGTCACGCGACGCTTACACAAGATTGCAAAAGCGCAACAAAGGAAAACGGACCGCAAGGCCCGGTTTTGACAGACTGCGCCGCGCATTCCAGTGGAATGCAGGTGAGGTTGTTTGTTGATGACGGGATACTGTCCTGTCTCGACCTTTCAAGACGGGAGTCCCTCCGGGGACTCCCGTTTTTTTATGCGTCGGCGCAGGGTTCAACCCTGCCCGAAGATGTCCTTGAGGAACGCCTGCAGGTCTGCCCAGGAGCGTCGGTCGGCCTGGCGGTCGTAGCCGATGTCCAGGCCGTGGCCCTTGTGCGCGTCGGCGTCGGGGTTGGTGAAGCCGTGTTTGGCGCCGTCCTGGATCACCACCCGGTAGTCGGCGCCGGCGGCGCTCAGTTCCTGTTTCAGGGCGTCGAGGTCCTTGGCCGGGACCAGGCTGTCGGCGCTGCCGTGCTCCACCAGGATCTTGGCCTTGACGCTGCCCTTGCTGGCCGGGGTGGCGGTGCCGAGGGCGCCGTGGAAGCTCGCCACGCCGGCCAGCGGCAGGCCCTGGCGGGCCATGTCGAGGACGATCTTGCCGCCGAAGCAGTAGCCGATCGCGGCGATCTGGCTGGGATCGGTCTGCGGTTGCCGCTTCAGCAGTTCCAGGCCGGCGAGGAAGCGCGCCTTGGCGGCGTCGGCATCCCGGGTCGCGGCCTGCATGAAGGCCATCGCGTCCTGCGGGTGCTCGGTGTGCTTGCCTTCGCCGTACATGTCGATGGCCAGGGCGCTGTAGCCGAGTTCGGCGAGGTCGCGGGCGCGGCGTTTGGCATAGTCGTTGAGCCCCCACCATTCGTGGACCACGATGACCCCAGGGCGGATCCCCGGCTTGCTGTCGTCGTAGGCGAAATAGCCGACCATGCGCGTGCCATCTGCGCTCCGGTAAGGCATCTCGCGGGTCTGGATAGCGGCCTGGGCGCTGGCGGCGCAGGCGATGAGCAGCAGGGCGCAGAGCAGGCGCATGGCATCTCTCCGTGAAAGGGTCCCCGATCAAGATAGACGCTTGTGCGCGGGACGCGGGGAAAACCCTCGGTGCCGGCCTTGCGCCGCTCAAACGCGGGCCATTCGGCCAGGCAAAGGGTGCGCCGCTCATCTACCCTATGGGCGAGTCCCTTCCCCTCGCTAGGACACCGTCTGGATGCCTGACCTGAGTACCTGGAACCTGACCATTCCCCAGGGCCGCCCGGCCATCACCATCTCCACCAGCCAATTGCAGCGCGACTACCGCAGCGACTATTTCCAACGCACCGCCGACGGCATTCGCTTCTGGGTGCCGGTCAACGGCAGCCACACGCGCAACAGCGAGTTTCCGCGCAGCGAGTTGCGCGAGACCCTGTCCAGCGGCAGGCCCTACAACTGGCGTTACGCCAGGGCCGACAACTGGCTGGAGGCGACCCTGCGCATCGAGGCGGTGCCCTCGACCCGGCGCATGATCATCGGCCAGATCCACAGCGATGGCAGCAATAGCGGCCAGGCCGCGCCTCTGGTGAAGCTGCTCTACCAGTTGCGGCTCGACCAGGGGCGGGTCCAGGCGCTGGTCCGCGAGCGGCCGGACGACGGCGGGACCAGGGCCTACACGCTGATGGACGGGATTCCTCTCGGCCAGTCGTTCAGCTACCGCATCGGCGTGTCTCGCAGCGGATTGCTCAGCGTGTCGGTGAATGGCAGCGCCCTGGAGCAGCAACTGGACCCGCAGTGGGCCTACCAGGGCCTTTATTTCAAGGCCGGACTCTACCTGCAGGACAACCGCGGACCGTCCAGCGAGGGCGGGCGGGCGACGTTCAGCGAGCTGCGCGTTAGCCATCAATGAGCGGTCGAGGCGTCTGCGCCGCGGACTTCGCGTTGTCGTGGCGTTTTGCAACTGCCAGATCTGGCAGGCGCGGAAGAGGGGAAACCGGGTGCGGGAAAAAATATCCGTATCGTTCCAAGGGGAAATAGGTCTCACGATCCGCTGATTCTGGTACTTCAGTACATGAAATCGCCTTGGCGGATCGCCCCGAATAAATTCCACGTTCTGCGCAACGCCCTGCCGGGTTTGCACAATGGGTCGAGGCCTGGCGGGTTAAAATCGGCTATTGCCGTTGGCCGGCGTAGTTCTTTGCAAGTCAAAAGTTTGCCGTCAATAATTATTGTGGATAACTATTGTTTCAGGCTTTTCCTGTCAACTGTGCGAAGCGTCAGCTTATTGCCGATTTTTCCTCTCGCTATTGCTTTCTCCACGTTCCGAAGAAGTTCGGACGTACAGGTTTCTTTGCTGTTTTCAGCGAGAACCATTCGTTTCGATCATTTGAATACGTGGAGATTCAGACATGAAAAATCAGGTGAATGCCCTGGCGGTTCTAAGTGTGGGTGAAATCGAACAGGTTTCTGGCGCCGGGACTTTCCTGGGCGATGCCATCATCAATGGCGTCTACGCGGCCAACTCCTTCCTGAACTCGCCGCTGTTCTCCAGCATCGGCAACGCGGCCAGCGCCATCGGCCTCAACCGTACCCACGAGCTGGTCGACCTGCTGGCCTTCCAGGTGCCTTCGGTGGCGGCGATCACCGTCGGCAAGATTCTCGGCGGGACCGACAACCACAATGTTCCGTTGCATTACAACAAGGAAAGCGGCGAAGGGCTTTACAGCTGATCGCAACCTGTTGAAAGAGCGATTCGATGCTCAGGCATCGAGTCGTTCCTGGTTAATGCATTGATGGAGTCGATGATATGAAACGCAGGAGTGTGCTCTTGTCGGGTGTCGCCCTGAGTGGAACCGCACTGGCCAATGACTCGATATTCTTTTCGCCCTTGAAATACCTCGGGGTGGAACAACAGCGATCTATCGATGCCTCGCGAAGTTTGCTGGACAACCTGATTCCGCCGAGTTTGCCGCAATATGACAACCTGGCCGGAAAGTTGGCGCGGCGTGCGGTATTGACCAGCAAGAAACTGGTATATGTCTGGACCGAGAACTTCGCCAATGTCAAAGGCGTGCCGATGGCCCGCTCGGTGCCGCTGGGCGAGTTGCCGAATGTCGACTGGCTGTTGAAGACCGCCGGGGTGATCGTCGAGCTGATCGTCAATTTCGTCGCCTCGTTGCCGGCGTCGGCCGCCGCGCAGTTCGAGCGGATCGCCGCCGGGCTCAGCGGCGATCTGGAGGCGGCGCGCCAGGTCCACGAGGCGTTGCTGGAGGAAGCGAAGAACGATCCGGCCGCGGCCGGCAGCCTGCTGCTGCGCTTCACGGAATTGCAGACGCGGGTGATCGCCTTGCTGACGCGGGTCGGCCTGCTGGTCGACGACATCCTCAAGAGCGCCAGCAACCTGGTTACCCAGGGGGGACAGGGCGACGGCCTGAATCGCTTCCGCGCGGTGTTCGGCACGCTGCGCCTGCCGGAGGTCGCCGACAGCTTCCGTGACGACGAAGCGTTCGCCTACTGGCGGGTGGCCGGGCCTAATCCGCTGCTGATCCGCCGCGTCGATGCGCTGCCGGCCAACTTTCCGCTGGGCGAAGAGCAGTTCCGCCGGGTGATGGGCGCCGACGACAGCTTGCTGGAGGCCGCCGCCAGCCGCCGCCTGTACCTGCTGGACTACGCCGAGCTGGGCAAGCTGGCGCCGTCGGGAGCGGTGGACAAACTGCTCACCGGGACGGGCTTCGCCTATGCGCCGATCGCCCTGTTCGCCCTTGGCAAGGATCGGGCGAGGCTGTTGCCGGTGGCCATCCAGTGCGGCCAGGACCCCGCTACCCATCCGATGTTCGTGCGTCCCGCGGAGTCGGAGAGTGATCTGTACTGGGGTTGGCAGATGGCCAAGACGGTGGTCCAGGTCGCCGAGGAGAACTACCACGAGATGTTCGTCCACCTGGCCCAGACCCACCTGGTGAGCGAGGCGTTCTGCCTGGCCACCCAGCGCACCCTGGCGCCCAGCCATCCGCTGCACGTCCTGCTCGCCCCGCACTTCGAGGGCACCCTGTTCATCAACGAGGGGGCGGCGCGGATCCTGTTGCCCAGCGCGGGCTTCATCGACGTGATGTTCGCCGCGCCGATCCAGGACACCCAGGCCACCGCCGGCGGCAACCGGCTGGGTTTCGACTTCTACCGCGGCATGTTGCCGGAGAGCCTGAAGGCGCGGAACGTCGACGACCCGGCCGCGTTACCGGACTACCCCTACCGCGACGACGGCCTGCTGGTGTGGAATGCGATCCGCCAGTGGGCGGCCGACTACGTGGCGGTGTACTACGCCAGCGACGGCGACGTCACCGGTGACGTCGAACTGGCGGCCTGGGTCGGCGAAGTGATCGGCAGCGGCAAGGTGGCCGGGTTCCGCCCGATCACCGGTCGCAGCCAACTGGTCGAGGTGCTGACCATGGTGATCTTCACCGCCTCCGCGCAGCATGCGGCGGTCAATTTTCCGCAGCCTTCGATGATGACCTACGCGCCAGCGATCTGCGCCATGAGCGCGGCGCCGGCACCGGACTCGCCGAGCGGCAAGAGCGAGGCCGACTGGTTGAAGATGATGCCGCCGACCCTGGTGGCGCTGGAGAAGGTGAACATCTATCACCTGCTCGGTTCGGTCTACCACGGTCGCCTCGGCGACTACCGGCAGACCGGGTTCCCCTACGCGCCGGTGTTCTCGGACAGGCGGGTGACCGCCAGCGGCGGCCCGCTGGAGCGCTTCCAGGCACGTCTGAAAGAGATCGAGGCGACCATTCGCACGCGCAACCAGGCGCGCCGCAGGCCCTACGAGTACCTGTTGCCGAGCCGGATCCCGGCGAGCACCAATATCTGAGACGGAGAAAGAGGACGGGGCGCCCCTGGGCGCCCCGTCGCTCTTAGCGGCCTTCGCTTTCGGCGGCGGCCGTCGGCGCGGCATGCCGCTGCTTCAACTGGCGGCGCGCCAGGAGGCTGCCGAGGAGAATCACGAACAGCGCGCCGAAGGCCGCCGCACCGTAGTGCAGGTAGGAATCCCATTGCGCGTAGGGCGCCAGCCAGGGTTTCAGCGCGCTGTCGGTGAGCAGCATGCCGCCGGCGATCCAGCCGAGCAGGCCGCCGCCGAAGAGGATGATCAGCGGGAAGCGGTCGATCAGGCGCAGGATCAGCTGGCTGCCCCAGACGATGATCGGGATGCTGATCAGCACGCCCAGGGAGACCAGGAAGAAATCCCCGGCCGAGGCGGCGGACAGGGCGATGACGTTGTCCAGGCTCATCACCGCGTCGGCGATGATGATGGTCTTGATCGCGCCGAGCAGGTGGGTGCTGCCCTTGATGTCGTCGCCGTCCTCCTCCTCCGGCAGCAGCAGCTTGATGCCGATCCACAGCAGCAGGAGCGCGCCGATCACCTTGAGGTAGGGCAGGTCGAGCAGGTGCAGGGCGAAGAACAGCAGCAGGATGCGGATCAGGATGGCGCCGGCGACGCCGCCGAAGATCGCCTGCTTGCGCCGGTGCGCCGGCAGGTGCCGGCAGGCGAGGGCGATGACTACGGCATTGTCGCCGCCCAGGAGGATATCGATGGCGACGATCTGCAGCAGGGCTGTCCAGAACGTCGGGTCGCTCAACCAGTGGATCAAGGTTGTACTCCGAAACGTGTAGTGAGGGTGGAAAGCCCGGGGCGGTGGCGGGTGGCGGCCGCCCGGCTTTCCTGCGGTGGTCTGGGACCGTCGGGGCCGGCTCCGGCTTGTGGACGGAGGCGGGGAACACTGCTTGGACAGGCGAACGCCCGGCCAGTGCCCGGAAAACGGACGCGCGGGTGGCGCAGCGCGTTCGGGCACGGATGTGACGCGGCGGATCGGCCGCGAGACACCCGGCATGCGTATTCCGTCGCCAGTCTGCCCGAGCAAGGTTTCACCCGCCTTTCAGGGCGGAGATGGCGCCGCACCCGGCGGGACGGTAGGCTAGTGGCCCGTGTGGCTGACTCGACCAGTCGAACGCCGATCACCGAGTCAACCGTACAGGCCACCAGGCCTTCGGCGCCGGGGGAAGCCCGCCGGTGCCATGGATGACCGTTCACCGTACAAGGAAACCCCATGCGCAGCCTTCTTCTCTCCTCGCTGGCCCTGCTACCCGCCCTGGCCCTGGCGCAACCCGACGCCTCGAGCTTCCCTTCCTGCCTCGCCGGCCTGCAGAAGAAGGCCCAGGCGCAGGGCATTTCCGCCGACAGTTATGAGCGCTTCACCAGCGGCCTGCAAGCCGACCTCAGCGTGCTCGACCTGCTCGACGCGCAGCCGGAGTTCACCACCCCGCTGTGGGACTACCTGGCCGGCCTGGTGGACGAGCAGCGGGTCAGCGATGGCAAGGCGATGCTCGCCCAGCACGACAAGCTGCTCGACCAAGTGGCCGCGCGCTACGGCGTGGACAAGTACACGGTGGTGGCGGTGTGGGGCGTGGAAAGCGACTACGGGCGGATCTTCGGCAAGCGTCCGCTGCTGACCTCGCTGTCGACCCTGTCCTGCTACGGGCGCCGCCAGTCGTTCTTCCAGGGCGAGTTCCTCGCCACCCTGAAGCTGTTGCAGGCCGGCGACATCCGCGACGCCGGCATCACCGGCTCCTGGGCCGGGGCCTTCGGCCATACCCAGTTCATGCCATCGACCTACGCGCGGATCGCCGTGGACTTCGACGGCGACGGTCGTCGCGACCTGGTAGGCAGCGTGCCGGATGCCCTCGGTTCCACCGCCAACTACCTGAAGAAGGCTGGCTGGCGCACGGGACAGCCGTGGGGCTATGAAGTGAAGGTGCCGGCCGACTTCCCCGCCAGCCTGGCCGGGCGCGGCAAGCGCCAGCCGCTGTCGGCCTGGGTCGCCCGCGGGGTGAAGCGGGCCGACGGCCAGCCGCTGCCGGGCGGCGACGAGAAGGCCGCGATTCTCCTGCCGACCGGGGCCCAGGGCCCGGCCTTCCTGGTCTATCGCAACTACGATGCGATCTATTCCTACAACGCCGCGGAAAGCTACGCGCTGGCCATTGCCCTGCTTTCCGAC
>NZ_SCND01000186.1:0-11657 GCF_005503585.1 Pseudomonas sp. 2VD | reverse complement strand
CGCCGAAATGGCGGATAACCGCTCTGCGGTTATTCGCCCTACGCCACGGACAGCGCGAAGTCCCGATAGCTCCGTAGGGCGCATGACGCCAACGGCGTCATCCGCCGATATCTCGCCGAAATGGCGGATAACCGCTCTGCGGTTATTCGCCCTACACCCCGTAAAGCCCGGCAGTCCCAGCAGTTGGCAACGAAAAGGCTCCCTTGGGAGCCTTTTTCATTCATCCGTTCAGTACACGTCGCGTCGGTAACGTCCTTCGTCGGCCAGGCGTTGCAAGGCCTCCTCACCGAGCACTTCGCGCAGCACCCGGTCGACACCGCCGGCCATGCCCTGCAGGCTGCCGCAGACGTACAAGGCCGCGCCCTCGTCGATCCAGCGCCGCAGTTCATCCGCCGCTTCATGCAGGCGGTCCTGGACATAGATCTTCTCCGCCTGGTCGCGGGAGAAGGCCAGGTCCAGGCGTTGCAGCTCGCCCCTGGCCAGGGCTTGCTCCAGCTCCGCACGACAGTAGTAGTCGTGGGCGAAATTGCGTTCGCCGAACAGCAGCCAGTTGCGCTTGCGCCCGGCGGCAATGCTGGCGCGCAACAGGCTGCGCAGGCCGGCGAGCCCGGTACCGTTGCCGATGAGAATCAGCGGCACGTCATCCTCCGGCAGGTGGAAACCCGCGTTGCGGCGCAGGCGCAGGGTCAGCGCGGCGCCGAGCGGCAGGTACTCGGTGAGCCAGCCGGAGCAGATGCCCAGGCTGCCGTCGGCATGCTGCTCCTGGCGTACGATCAGTTGCAGGTCGCCATCGCTCTGCAGCGACGCGATGGAGTACTGGCGCACGGAAAGCGGAATCAGCGCATCCAGCAGCGCCTGCGGGTGCAAGCCGACCAGGTGTTCGAAAGAATCCGGCAGCAGGCGCCCGGCCAGGGCCTGCTCCAGGCTCTGCTCGACGCCCTCGACCGCCACCCGCGCCTGGCCGTCCAGGTGATGCCGCTGCAGCCATTCGCGGATGCGCGCGGGCGCCTGGTGCGGAACGATCTCCAGCAGATCGCCGGCGCGCCATTGGATGGCGCTGTCGGCCGGCGCACGCAGGTCCAGCAGCCAGGTCGACTCGCCCTGGCTGCCAGGGTTCAGGCACTCCCGCCGCGCCAGCGACCAGACCTCGAAGGCCGGCGCTTCCCAGGCCGCCGGGGCGGCACCGCCGGTCACCTCGGCCAGGCTTTCCTGCCATTGGCGCAGGGCCGCGGCGTCGCCATCATCGACCTCCACCGGGGCGAACAGGCTCCGCGCGCCCTGCCCCTGCAACCAGCCCTGCATGCGCCGGGCGAAGCCGCAGAACTGCTCGTACTGGCGATCTCCCAAGGCCAGCAGGGCGTAGCTCAGGCCATCGAGGCTGGCGGCCTGGCCAAGCACCTTGCGTTCGAAGCCGCGGGCGCTGTCCGGGGCCTCACCGTCGCCGAAGGTGCTGACCACGAACAGCGCCTTGCGCGCCTCGGCGAGTTGCCCGGCATCCAGGCGCGCCAGCGATTCGACCCGCACCGGCAACCCGGCCGCCTGCAACTGGCCGGCGCTCTGCCAGGCCAGTTGCTCGGCAAAACCGCTCTGGCTGGCGTAGCCGATCAGCCAGGGCTCGCCGCTGGCGCCGGCGCTGCCGCCCAGGTCGGCGCGGCTCGCCCGTACCGCGCGTTTCTTGCGCCGGCGGTCGAGGTAGAGCAGCCAGCCGGTGATGAAGAACAGCGGCATCGCCAGGCTGGCGAGCATCATCAGGATGCGTCCGGCCATGCCGAAATAGCTGCCTACGTGCAATGCATAGACGCTGGCCAGCAACTGGCTGCCGAAAGAACGGCCGCTATAGCGCTGGTCGCTTTTCACCTGGCCGTTGGCCGGGTCCAGGGTCAGGGTGTTGAAGGCACGCTCGTGCGGCGCGTCGGTCAGGCGATAGAACACTGTCGCCGGCTGGCCGCCCGCCGGCGGCAGGCGCAGGTTGTAGGCCTGCAAGCGGTCGCCGCCGGCCTGGCGGATGCTGTTCCATACCGCCGCGTAGTCGACCACCAGCGGAGCCGCATCGGCCGGGCGCTCGCCACGTCCGCCCGGCTTGCCGCGCTGCGCCTGCTGGCCGGCGGGCGCGTCGTCGAGCAGTTTGAACAGGCCGTTGCGGTACCACTCGTAGGACCAGTACAGGCCGGTCAGCGCAGCCAGCAGGTAGAGCGCCAGGCACCAGGTGCCGGCCACGGCATGCAGGTCCCAGTTGAAACTGCGCCCCTTGCGCGACCAGTCGAGGGTCAGCCAGGCGCGCCAGTCGAAAACCTTGCGCGGCCAGCGCAGGTAGAGACCGGACAGGCAGAAGAAGATCAGGATCAGGGTGCAGGCGGCGGTGACCTGCTTGCCGTACTCGCCCATGGCGAGGAACCGGTGCAGTTGCATCATCAGGTTGAAGAAACCCTCGCCGCGCGGCTCGCCGACGAAAGCCCCGGTGTAGGGATCGATCCAGCGCGACTCGCCGCGGCGCTGTCCCGGCGGCGGGGTGTAGAAGATCCGCCCGGCCTTGTCGCTGTCCATCTCGACCCAGACGAAGGCCACTTTCCGCCCCGGCTCGGCGCCTTCGATACGGCGCACCAGTTCGTCCAGCGGCAGCACGCCCTCGGGGCGCTTCTGCACCACCAGCACGTCAGGGTTGAGCGCGCGCATCAGTTCGTCCTGGAACGACAGGGTCGCTCCGGTGACGCCCATCAGCGCCAGCACCAGGCCGGCGCTGATGCCGAAGAACCAATGCAACTGGAACCAGACTTTCTTCACAGGATCACCTTCACGGCCGCCGCGCGGCAACAACGGGACTACGCCGACGCCAAGCGCCGGCCAGACGACACGAGGACGTCGGCGGGCAATTCTATTTGATAATCAGTTGCGATAAAGCCGAATTAACGTTCTTTACGCTCTATTTACCCACCTGGATGCGGGAAAGCCCCATCCCGCAGGGGGAATGGGGCTTTCGTGGGGAGCGAGAGCGGCAGTCAGAAGTGGAAGTTCACCCCGAGCAATGCCGTGCGGCCCGGAGCGACGTGGGCCATGTGCGTGCTGTAGACCTGGTCGAAGTAGCGCTTGTCGGTCAGGTTCTGCACGTTCAGTTGCAGGTCGACGTTCTTGCTCACCTTGTAGCTGGCCATGGCGTCATAGCGCCAGTAGGACGGGATATAGGTAGAGTTCGCAGTGTTGCCGTACTGCTTGTCCACATAGGTGGTACCACCGCCGATAGTGAAGTTCTGCAACAGATCGTAGGTGGTCCACAGAGTGAAGTTGTTCTGCGCGGTCTGCGGCATCTTGTTGCCTTCGTCGCTCTTCACCGTCGACTTGCGGATTTCGCTGTCGAGGTAGGTGTAGCCGCCGAAGACCTTCCACTTCTCGGTCAGCTTGCCATTGAAGCCCAGCTCGACGCCCTGCACCCGCTGCTCGCCGTCCAGTACCTGAAGAGTGGAAACATCCGGCGAAGCGACCCGGGCATTGGTCTTGTCGGTGCGGAAAAGCGCGGCGTTCAGCGACAGAGCATCGTCGAAGAAGGCCCACTTGGTACCCAGTTCGAGGTTGCGGTTACGCTCCGGATCCAACCCGTTGTTGCCTACGCTGATGTCCGCCTGGCCCTCGCCGCCGGTCTCGCCGGTGGGGTTGCTCGAGGTCGACCAGGCCAGGTAGATGCTGCCGTTGGGCGCCGGTTTGTAGACCAGACCGGTCTGGTAGTTCCAGAAGTGGCTGTTGTTCTCGCGCTTGAAGTAGCCGGCGGGACCGTTGCGGCCAGCTGTCTGGTAGCCGCTGGACTTGGTATCGAAGTCGTCGTAGCGCAGGCCGAGATTCAGCTCCCATTGTTCGCTTAGCTTCAGGGTATCGAACACATAAGCCGCGCTGGTCTTGGTGTCGGTATCGGTATAGGCCAGGCCGTCGGTGATGCTGCCGGTCCAGTTGTCGCCCGGAGTCGGGCGATTCAGGCTGGTGCAGTCGCCACTGGCGAGCAATCGTGCATTGCAGGTGTTGCCGGCGCCGCCACCGGAAGTAATGGCGTACGGACGGTTGTGCACGTCCTCGTAGCTGAACTCCAGGCCGGTCACCAGGGTGTGCTTGATGAAGCCGGTTTCGAAGTTGGCCTTCAGGTCGGTCTGGTTGACCCAGCCCTTCGAGGTCGAATTGCGGCTTTTCGCCGAACGGTAGACGTAGCCGTTGGCAACGTTGCCACGGCTGTCGTCGGGGTTGCTGACGATGTAGTCGAGCGTCGTGCGCACCAGGCGGGTGCTATTCGACAGGGTCAGGTTGTCGTTCAGGTCATGCTCGATGCGGAAGGTGCCGCTGTCGGTGGTGCTCTTGCGGTAGTCGCGGTCCTTCAGGCCATAGAAGTTATCGCGATCCACCGAGGCCGGCTTGCTCGGATTGGCTTTGCTGCGGTTGACGTTGGTCAGCGGCAGGCCGTAGTCCGGCATGTCATCGGTGCTGAGATGGTAATAGGACAGGGTGGCGCGGGTCGGCGTGTCGAAGCCGAAGGTAACGGTCGGAGCCACGCCCCAGCGGCTGACGCTGACTTCGTCGCGCCCTGCGACGTGGGCATCGTGCTTCATCAGGTTGAGGCGGAAGGCGGCGTTGTCGCCAATCATCCGGTTCACGTCGAGAGTAGTGCGGCGGGTCTGGTCTGAGCCCCAGGTGAAGCCGGCGTCGGTGAAGTTGTCCTGCTTGGCGGTCTTGCTGATCAGGTTCAGGCTGCCACCGGTGGAGCCGGCGCCGGTGTAGGCCGAGCCCGGGCCCTTGCTGACCTCGATCTGCTCGACGTTGAACACCTCGCGGGTTTGCGAGGCGACGTCGCGCATACCGTCGAGGAACGTATCGCTCTCGGCGTTGAAGCCACGGATGAATGGCCGGTCGCCTGCGGGGTTGCCGCCCTCGCCCGCGCCGAAGGTGATACCCGGGGTGGTGCGCAGTGCGTCGGCCAGGGTCAGGGCGCCAGTGTCCTTGATCACCTGCTGCGGGATCACGGTGACGGTCTTCGGCGTATCCAAGAGCGGCGCGGTGTACTTCTTCGACGCCGAGCGGTCGACGTTGTAGGTGGTTTCGTCCTGCTGCTCGCCGACGATGGTGGCCGCATCCAGCGACAGTACGCGGTCCTTGTCGGTCTTTTTCTGCCCGGCCTCGTCGGCGTGGGCTGCCTGCGGTGCGGCGATGGCGGTGATGGCGACACCGATGGCCGAAGCCAGCAGACGTTGCGAAGAAACGGCGGTATCCGTGGACTGACGCGACATTCGAAACCCCTCCCCGGGAGCTGTGAAGGTCGCGGAATTTATTGCAGATCAGAATTGTTATCAATTATTACGGATTCGCATTCGACAGGAATTTACATTCTTTACAATTTTCTCATTACATTTTTTCCCATCTCGCTCGTCTACGACTTCTGGCGGTTTTACACGTCCAATGCAAATCAATATCATTGGCAATCATTTCGCCTTCATGGACAGCGCCATGTTGCTGCATATTCCCGCCATCTTCACCGCCGAGGAAGTCTCCCGGATCCGCGCAGCCCTGGAGCAGGCGGAATGGGCCGACGGCAAGGCGACCGCCGGCTACCAATCGGCCAAGGCCAAGCACAACCTGCAACTGCCGCAGGACCACCCGCTGGCCCGGGAGATCGGCGAAGCCATACTGCAGCGCCTGTGGAACCATCCCCTGTTCATGTCCGCCGCCCTGCCGCTCAAGGTCTTCCCGCCGCTGTTCAACTGCTATACCGGCGGGGGCTCGTTCGACTTCCACATCGACAACGCCGTGCGCGACGTCCATGGCGGCCGCGAGCGGGTCCGTACCGACCTGTCCTCGACCCTCTTCTTCAGCGACCCGGAGGACTATGACGGCGGCGAACTGGTGATCCAGGACACCTACGGCCTGCAACAGGTGAAGCTGCCCGCCGGCGATCTGGTGCTCTACCCCGGCACCAGCCTGCACAAGGTCAATCCGGTCACCCGCGGCGCGCGCTACGCCTCGTTCTTCTGGACCCAGAGCCTGGTCCGCGAAGACAGCCAGCGCACCCTGCTATTCGAAATGGACCAGTCGATCCAGCGACTCACCCACGACGTGCCCGACCATCCCTCGCTGATCCGCCTAACCGGCACCTACCACAATCTCCTGCGGCGCTGGTCGGAACTCTGAACATGCGCCACCTGCTGCTCCGTCACGACGCACTGGACGCCGAAGGTTTCGCCGCACAACTGGCCGGTACCCCGGGCGAGGTTGCCCAGGCCATCCTCGGCGCTGCGCGCGAGGGCCTGACGGAAGCCCAGGCCCTGCTCGGACAGATCCTTCTGGACGGCCAAGGCATCCAGCGCGACCCGACCCTGGCGCGGACCTGGTTCGCGATCGCCGCCGGGCACGGCCACGCAATGGCGCGCAATATGCTCGCTCGCTGCCTGGAACATGGCTGGGGCGGCCCGGCGGATCCAGCCGCGGCAGCGGTCCACTATCGGATCGCCGCCCAGGCCGGCCTCGACTGGGCCCGCTACAACCTGGCCAATCTTCACGCTACCGGCCGCGGGGTGCCCCAGGACCAGCCGCGCGCCTATGCGCTGTATCGGCAAGCGGCCGAGCAGGGCCACGCGAAATCGATGAACCTGGTGGGGCGCTACCACGAAGAAGGCCTGGTGGTCGCTCGCGACCTGGCGCAAGCTGCGCACTGGTATCGACGCTCCGCCGAGGGTGGCGATTTTCGCGGCCAGTTCAGCCACGCCGCGATGCTCAGCGCCTCGGGCCGCCATGCCGAAGCCGAAACCTGGCTCCGGCGTGCCCTCGAAGGCGGCAACCTGAACTTCCTGCGCAGCGCCCGCCATGGCCTGGAGCAGTCGGCCCACCCACCGTTCCGCAGCCTGGCGCTGGCCTACTACCGACGCGCGGCGCAGTTGGGCGACGACACCGATCGAGAGGCCCTGGAACAGGCGCTCGAACGTCACGGGCACGCACGACTGCCCGCCTGACGAACAACGCACGACCCTTTGTTCACGCCCACATAACACTTTTTTGACAAGCCTTTCCCTACCCTCGCCGTTTCATCGAGGCGAACGACGATCGCGCCTCCGGTCCATCGTACGAGGCTATCGTGTCCCCCACTCCACCACGCGTTACGCGCAATCGCATCGACTGGGCCGGCCTGGGCTGGCTGTTCCTGTTCTTCTGGTTCTTCTCCGGTATCACCCAACTGCTCCTGCTGACCTCCGGCAACAGCGGTTTCTCCGGTTTCCGCAACGCCATGGTGCTGAGCACCATCTGGCTTGCGCCGGTGTTACTGTTCCCGCGCTGGACCAAGCCGCTGGCCGCCGTCATCGGGCTGGTGCTGTGGGCCGCCTCGCTGGTCGGCCTGAGCTATTTCGGCATCTATCACCAGGAATTCTCGCAAAGCGTGATCTTCGTGATGTTCGAGTCGAACACCGCCGAGGCCAGCGAATATTTCAGCCAGTACTTCAACCCCTGGATGACCCTCGGCCTGGTGCTCTACAGCCTGGTCGCCATCCTCCTCTGGCGCCGCCTGCGCCCGGTCTACCTGCCGCGCTTCAGCGCCCTGCCGGTGGCGGTGCTGCTGATCGTCGCGACCATCGGTTATCCGTTCTACAAGCAACTGGTCAGCCAGGGCCGGCCCTTCGACGAAGCCCTGGACAAGGTCCAGGCGCGCATGGAACCGGCGGTGCCCTGGCAATTGCTGATCGGCTACCAGCAATACCGCCAGCAACTGGGCAGCATGCAGGCGCTGTTGCAAAAGAACGCGGCCCTACCGCCGCTGAAGAACCTCGTCGATGCCAATGGCGATACGCCGCGCACGCTGGTCCTGGTGATCGGCGAATCCACGTCGCGCAAGCACATGAGCCTCTACGGCTATCCACGCGAAACGACCCCGCAGCTGGACGCACTGAAGGCCGCGAACCGGAACCTCACGGTATTCAACAACGTGGTGGCGTCGCGGCCATATACCATCGAGGTGCTGCAGCAGGTGCTAACGTTCGCTGACCAGGAGCATCCCGACCGCTTCCTCACCGATCCGTCGCTGATGAACCTGATGAAGCAGGCCGGCTACAAAACCTTCTGGATCACCAACCAGCAGACCATGACCAAGCGCAACACCATGCTGACGACCTTCGCCCAGCAGACCGATGCGCAGTTCTACCTGAACAACCAGCGCAGCCAGAACGCCAGCCAGCTGGACGGCGCGGTGCTGGCGCCCTTCGCCAAGGTGCTGGACGACCCGGCGCCGAAGAAGTTCATCGTGGTCCATCTGCTCGGCACCCACATGAACTACAAGTACCGCTATCCCGCCGACTACGCTCGCTTCGTCGACCGCCAGGGCGCCCCGGCGGCTCTCAGCGACGACCAGGTGGAGGTCTACAACAGCTACGACAACGCCGTGCTGTACAACGACTACGTGGTCTCCAGCCTGATCAAGGGCTTCGCCAACAGCGATCCGAACGGCTTCCTGGTCTACCTCTCGGACCATGGCGAGGAAGTCTTCGACGAAGCCCCGCACGACCGTCTCGGCCGCAACGAAGGCGACCCGACCCGCGGCATGTACACCGTGCCCTTCCTGGTCTGGACTTCGCCCAGCTGGCAGCAGACCCATCCGCGCGACCTGCAGGCCCTGGTCGACCGACGCTACAGCAGCGAAGACCTGATCCATACCTGGTCCGACCTCGCCGGCCTCAACTATGACCTCTTCGATCCGACCAAGAGCCTGGTGAGCAACGACTTCCAGCATGAAGTCCGCTGGATCGGCAACCCCTATGCCCACAATGGCTTGCGCGACTTCGACAAGCTGCCGCTGGACAAGGCCGACGCCGGGCAGCAGGTAGCCCAGGCCGGACGACCCGCGCCAACGACACCGCGCGCACCGTCCCGCCAGCCGAACGAAGGCTGACCGCCGCCAAAGAAAACGCCCCGCCGAGCGGGGCGTTTTTCCATCCGTAGCGCCCTCAGGGCAAGACCAGGTTGCCCTGCTCGTCGAACGGCCAGAACGGGTTGTAGGCAATTTCCCAAAGGTGTCCATCCGGGTCGGCGACATATCCGGAGTAGCCACCCCAGAACACTTCCTGCGGCATCTTGGTCGCCTGCCCGCCGGCCGCCGTAGCTGCGGAGAACAGACGGTCCACCTCGTCCCGCGAGGCGCAGTTGCAGGCCAGGGTGATAGCCGCGAAGCCGGTCGGACGATCTTCCACCTGCGCATCCTCGGCGAGGGCGCTGCGTCCGCAGAGGCCGAGGACCAGGTTGCGGCCCTTGAGAAATACCACCTGCTCGTTGCCGTCCGAAGAGGGCTGCCAGCCCAGCGCCTGGTAGTAGAGAGAGGAGCGGGCCAGATCGGCGACCCCGAGGGTCACCAGGGAAACACCATTGCCTGTCATGTCGGCGTCCTTGTCATGGGTTGTCGAACAAGGCTGACACGAGCGCCGCGAGGCTTCCAGAGCGACATGAAAAAGCCCCGCCGAGGCGGGGCTCTTCGTAGCAGAGGCGACTGCGCTAGAGGTAGAACGCCTTCAGCGGCGGGAAGCCGTTGAACTCCACCGCACTGTAGCTGGTGGTGTAGGCGCCGGTAGACAGCCAGTAAAGGCGGTCGCCGCTCGCCAGGTTCAGCGGCAGGCCATACTTGTAGTGCTCGTACATGATGTCGGCGCTGTCGCAGGTCGGGCCGGCGATCACCACCTCTTCCATCTCGCCCTGCTTCTCGGTCCAGATCGGGAACTTGATCGACTCGTCCATGGTTTCGATCAGTCCGGAGAACTTGCCGACGTCGGCATAGACCCAGCGCTCCACGGCGGTCCGCGACTTGCGGGCGACCAGCACCACTTCGCTGACCAGGATGCCGGCATTGGCGATCAGCGAACGGCCCGGCTCGAGGATGATTTCCGGCAGGTCGTCGCCGAAGTCCTCCTTGAGGAAGCGGATGATCTCCTCCGCATAGGTTTCCAGGTCGTTGGTCTTGGTGATGTAGTTGGCCGGGAAGCCGCCGCCCATGTTGATCATCTTCAGGACGATGCCGTCTTCTTCCTTCAGGCGCTCGAAGATCACCTTGACCTTGGCGATCGCTGCGTCCCACACCGAGATGTCGCGCTGCTGCGAACCGACGTGGAAGGAAATGCCGTAGGGCTCCAGGCCCAGCTGGCGGGCCAGGATCAGCAGGTCCATGGCCATGTCGGTCTGGCAGCCGAACTTGCGCGACAACGGCCAGTCTGCGGTAGTCGAGCCCTCGGTGAGGATACGCACGTAGACCTTGGCGCCGGGAGCGGCCTTGGCGATGTTGCGCAGGTCGGCTTCGGAGTCGGTGGCGAACAGGCGCACGCCCTTCTCGTAGAAGTAGCGGATGTCCTTGGATTTCTTGATGGTGTTGCCGTAGCTGATGCGCTCCGGACCGACGCCGGTCTTCATCACCTTGTCCAGTTCGTAGATCGAGGCGATATCGAAGTTCGAACCCTTGTCGCGCAGCAGCTCGGTGATTTCGGTAGCGGGATTGGCCTTCACCGCGTAGTAGATCCTGGCGAAGGGGAAGCAGTCGGTCAGTTGGTCGTAGGCATCGGCGATGGTTTGCTTGTCGATGACCACGAAGGGGGTTTCCTGCTTGTCGGCGAAGGCCTTCATGCGCTGGAAGGTTTCAGGGGCGAAATAATCCTCGACCTTGATGGACATGGTTGGGACTCCCAATGGCAAAACACATGGATTCGTAGGGGTGAAGCTGAACGTCTAATCCGTTTCCCCACTTTGGTTCGCCTACTTCCCAAGGCATGTCGCCGAGTATCACCTGCCTGCCGGCAGCCACCGCCTGTTCATCCTGGTAGGTCGCGCGCGTGTCCCGCGCGACGACCTGGCCGCTTGAGCAGCGGACGTCGCCTTGCCACAAGGCGATCTCTCGTCGTCAGTACTTGAGCCGGATGGATCGTTTCCAGCATGGACGTTCGGGCGCGAACTTTAGGACCAAGGGGACGCGAGATCAATAAAAAAATGCCGCGATTTCGCCTCCGCCTGTCGCACCGCCGGATTGACCTGCTCAGCCTTTACCCCATGTGCATGACAGTGGGATGTCCCCGTCCGCCCAGCGTTCAATCGGATGGACGAAAAACGTCCCGCGCAGGCCTTGCGCCTACACCCGGAACGCGCCGATCAGGCGTTTCAGCTGGGTCACCTGGGCGCCCAGTTCGCGGCTGGCCCGTTCGGTCTGGCTGGCGCCTTCCGCGGTGCGCTCGCCGGCCTGGTTGATCTCGACGATGTTCTGGTCGATATCGTGGGCCACGGCGGTCTGTTGCTCGGCGGCGGCGGCGATCTGCTGGTTCTGGTCGACGATCATGCCCACCGCGCCGAGGATATTCTCCAGTGCCTGCTGCACCTGCGCCGACTCGTTGACCGTGCCATCGGCGGTATGGTGGCTGCTGCCCATCGCCTTCACCGCCGCATCGACGCCGCCCTGCAGGCGCAGGATCATCTGTTCGATCTCGGCGGTGGATTGCTGGGTGCGCTTGGCCAGCGTGCGCACCTCGTCGGCCACCACCGCGAAACCGCGCCCCTGCTCCCCGGCACGAGCGGCCTCGATCGCCGCATTGAGCGCCAGCAGGTTGGTCTGTTCGGCGATGCCCTTGATCACATCCAGCACCTGGCTGATCGAGGCGCTGTCACTGGCCAGGCGATTGATC
>NZ_SCND01000185.1:0-11685 GCF_005503585.1 Pseudomonas sp. 2VD | reverse complement strand
CTCCAGCAGTTGCCGATCGAGGGTCTCCAGCTTCGCGCGCTGGGCTTCCAGCGCCGCCTGCGCCGCCGCTTCGCGGGACTCGGCGGCGCGCAGGCGCTGGCGGAAGTCGCGCGGGTCCAGGCGCAGCAGCAGGTCGCCGGCCTGGACGTCGGCGTCGTCGGCCACCAGCACCTCGGCGACGTAGCCGGAGACCTGCGCGCTGACCGCCACCCAGTCGGCGCGTACATAGGCATCGTCGGTGCCCTCCAGGAAGCGTCCGCTGCTCCACCACCAGGCCAGCAGGGCGGCGAGCGCGATGGCGCCGGCGAGGCCGCCCAGCAGCCAGGTTCGGCGCCGGTGCGTGGCTGCTGGCATGGTTTCGCCAGTGGTGTGTTCGATGGGTTCCCTGATTGCCTGGTTCATTGTCCGTTTTCCTGGTGGGAGGGGCTGGGAGCGGCTTGCCAGCCGCCGCCGAGAGCCCGGAACAGTTCGACCTGGCGCTCGGCGACGCGCATCTCGGCGTCGACCAGGCGCGCCCGGTCGGCGACCAGGCTGCGTTGACTGTCGAGCAGCTCGAGGGCATCGAGGGCGCCGGCGCGATAGTTGCTGCGCGCCAACCGGTAGGCGTGGCGCTGCTCGTCGAGGGCACGCTGGAGGTCGGCACGCCGCTGGCGCTCGCCGGCATACAGCGCCAAGGCACGCTCGACCTCGCGCAGGGCGCCGAGCACCGCTCCGTCGAAGCGCGCCAGAGCGGCGTCGCGCTCTGCCGCTGCGCTGTCCAGGCGGCCTCGCGCGCTTTCCCGGTTGGGGAAGCGCCAGCTCAGCAGCGGGCCGGCCGCGTAGGCCAGCGCGCCGCTGCGGACGAGGCCGGCGAGGGTCGCTGCGGAGGTTTCGGCGCCGACGGCGAAGCTGATGCGCGGGTACAGCTCGGCTTCGGCCAGCGCGCGCCGGGCGTCGGCGGCGGCGAGCCGGCGCTCGGCCGCGCGGACGTCCGGGCGGCGCGCCAGCAGGCTCCAGCCGTCGCCGGTGGGCAGGGCACGGCGCAGTTGCGGTATGCCGGCGCAGGTCGCGGCAGGAGCGTCCAACTGGCGCGGCGAGCGCCCGCTGAGCAGCGCCAGTTCGTAGAGTGCCGCGCGCCGCCGCGCCTCGAGCATCGGCAGCGCGGCGCGGGTCCGCTCGCGCAAGGCCAGCAGCCGGCGTCGCTGCAGCTCGCTGGAAAGGCCGGCGGCGAGCTGGCGTTCGCTCAGCGCCAGGCTCGCGTCGAGCAGGCCGACCGATCGGCGTTGTACCTCTGCCCGTCGCGCCAGGGCGCAGGCGCGGATGTAGGCGAGGGTGGTCTGGCTGGCCACGCTGACTCTGAGCAGGTCGCGCGCCGCTTGCGCCGCTTCGGCATCCGCCTTCGCCGCGGCGATGCGGGCGCGGACTTCGCCCCACAGGTCCAACTGGTAGGACAGGTCGAGGCGGGCGGTGTGTTTCCACTGGCTGCGCAGCTCCTCGTCGGTGGCTTCGGCGAGGGTCTGGTCGTCGCCGTCGCGCCCATACTGGTAGCCATAGCCGACCTCGGTCCGTGGCCAGCGTTCGCCCTGTGCGCCGCGCAGATGGCCGAGGAGCGCGCGGGCATGGGCATCGGCTGCGGCCAGGTCGCGGTTGTGGCGCAGCGCGGCGGCCACCAGGTGGTTCAGCCCAGGGTCCTGGTAGAGCGTCCACCACTGGGCGGGCAGCGCGTCGCCGCGGGTTCCCGCCACCCTCGACAGGCCAGGGTCGAGGCTTTCCGCGCGTGGCGCGGGTTGGTTGCGGTTCGCGCAGCCCAGCGCGGTGGAGATCCCCAGCGCCAGCGCCACGCAACGCAGATGACTGGCAAGCGGCATTGCCCTGCTCCCGTGTCTGAAAGAGCGGGGAACGGTAAGGCAGGCGCGGGCGGCCTGCGCCGGCAAAAGCGCCAGTCATCGTCGCGAAATGGACAGTCGGCGGATTTTTCAGCGTTGTCGCATCAGGTACGGGCCGCAGCCCAGGGCCAGCAGCCCGGCCGGGATGGCCAGCAGGGAGATGCGGGCGATCTGCCGGGAGTAGCGGTTCACCCCGGCAAAGCTGTCGGCCTTGGTGGCGGTCTCCCGGCGAAACCCCGGTCGCGGCTTTCGGCGCGGCTGCGTTCGAGAAGGAACACCACGGCGACCACGCCCAGCCAGAATGCGACGGCGAACAGGCGAAGGGACAACGGCAACGGGTGCATGGCGCGCTCTCGCTGGTCTTTCAGGCGTTCTCCGGATGCCGTCTCAGCCAGCGCAGGGCGTCGTCCCACAGCGCCTCTGCACCGGCGCGGAAGTAGCCCATGTGTCCGAGCGGTCCACCGTCGGGTCGCAGGTCGAGGGTTTCCAGCGGTGCGTTGCGGTAGGCCTCGACGAAGGCGTCCCGCGAGCGCGGCGGTGCCCAGGGATCGTCCAGGGCGGTGGCGAACAGACAGGGCGTGCGCACTGCGGCGTAGCGCTGGTGGAGGTGGCGCATCGCCGGGTCGTCGAAATAGTAGCGGGGATGGCGGCACCAGCGCTTCCAGTCGCGGTAGACCCCCAGCGGCAGGTCGTCGCCCATGCCCAGCAGGCTCCAGGCCATGTAGCCTTTCCAGGCCACCAGCGGCGGCAGCACCAGGGTCCACAGCAGGCGCACCTTGAGCGCTTCGCGGCGCGACATCCAGCCGCTCCAGCCGGCGCCGCTGCCGAAGCTGTAGCAGGCGGCGAGCCGCCCATGGTCGGGCAGCAGGCCGATGGCGTGGCCGCCGAAGGAGTGGCCGATCCAGTACAGCGGCCGCTCCTCCCGGCCGAGCAGCTCGACGGCGGCGGCGAGGTCCCGGTAGGCCCAGTCCAGGTAGGACATGGCGAAGCCCTTCAGGCTTGCCGGCGCGGATTCGCCGATGCCGCGATAGTCCAGGGTGAGTACGTCGAAGCCCTGGCGCGCGGCGTGTTCGGCGAAACGCCGGTAGAAGCGCTGGGCGACGCCCGTCGCGCCGGCCACCAGCAGGTTGCCATGGGCGTGGCCCGGCGCGTGGTAGCGGTAGGCGGACAGCGGATAGCCGTCGGTCGCGGGCAGGGCCAGGCGTTCCATCCGCACCGGCGCTGCGGAATGTTGAGTCAACGAAGTCATGTCGGTTTCCGCAGGAGAGATGGAGCGGAGCGACCGGGGGTCGACCCGCAGGGGAGCTAGCGGCCTTTGAACGCCGGCGCGCGCTTTTGCACCATCGCCAGCACGCCCTCGCGGACGTCCTCGCTGCCGATCAACGCGGCCAGCGACTCGTTGACCCGCGACAGCGCCGCATCGTCCCCCTCGTCGCGCCCCTGGAACGCCGATTGCAGCGCGGCGCGCACCGCCAGCGGCGCGGCCCGGGCGATCCGCTCGGCGTATTCGAGGGCCCGTGCCAGTTCCTCGCCGGGTTCCACCACCTCGGTGAGCAGGCGCATGCGCAGGGCTTCGTCGGCATCGAACTCATCGCCGGTGAGGATGTAGCGCATGGCGTCGGTCCAGCCCGCCGCGCGCGGGAAGCGCACGGTGGATCCGCCCAGCGGCGGGATGCCGCGTAGCACCTCCAGATGGGCGAAGCGCGTGCCGCGCGCGGCCACCGCGATGTCGGCATTGAGCATTAGCTCTATCCCGGCGGTCCAGCAGGTGCCTTGCACCGCGACCACCAGCGGCTTGCTCCGACGCGGCTGGACCACGCCCCAGGGATCGACGCCGCCGTCCGGATAGCGGAAACCGCTGGCGGCGAGCTTCGGTGCCAGTTCCATCAGGTCGAGCCCGGCGGTGAAGTGCTCGCCATGGGCGAAGAGCACGGCACAGCGGGATTCCTCGCTGCGCTCGTATTCACCCATGGCCAGCGCCAGGTCCGCCAGCATTGCGCTGTCGAAGGCGTTGCGCTTGCCCGCGCGGTCCAGGCCGATGAGAAACAGATGACCGCGCTGCTCTCGGGTGACGCGGCCCGGGCCGCTGTTGGCTTCGCTCATGATGCCTCTCTCCTGTGCTTGGGTTGGTGGAGCGGAAACTTCTTCTAGTTACCTACCGAACATTCGGTTTGTAAAAACTAAACAAACATTCGGTAACCGTCAAATTGAGGCGCCAAGGCTTATGGCATAGAATCAACGTCTTTGATCGAGAGCAGGAACCTTCCGTGCGTCCGTTGAAAATCTCCCGCGACGAGCTTCTCCAGCGCTGCGCCGGCACCTTCCGTCGCTACGGCTACCACGGCACCACCATGGAAATGCTGTCCAGCGCCTGCGGCTTGACCAAGGCCTCGTTCTACCACCACTACCCGAACAAGGAAGCCTTGCTCCGCGACGTTCTCGAATGGACCCACCAGCGGCTCGCCGAGACGCTCTTCAGCATCGCCTACGACCCGCTGCTGACGCCCCGCGAGCGCCTGGAAAAACTCGGCCGCAAGGCCGCCCGGTTGTTCCAGGACGACAGCATCGGCTGCCTGATGGGCGTGGTCGCGGTCGACGCCAGCTATGGTCGCAGCGAGCTGATGGCGCCGATCCGCAGTTTCCTCGACGACTGGGCGCAAGCCTTCGCCCAGCTCTACCGCCCGGCCTTCGACGAGGCGCAGGCGCTGGAGCGCGGCCGGCAACTGGTGGCCGATTTCGAAGGCGCCATCCTGCTGGCGCGCATCTATGGCGAGCCGGGCTATATCGATGGCGTCACCCGGCGAGCGCTGGAGCAACTGGCGGGCTAGCCTGCGCCCGCCTTCAACCTGAACGAAGCGTTTCGCCAGGCGGTCGGAACAACAGGTCCCCGTTCCGGAAGCCGAGTCCATGCCGCTGCGCCGTGCCGTTTTCGCCATCCTTTTCGCGTCCCTGGGCAGTCCCTTGGCCGCCGCCGAAACACCCCTGCGCCTGGAGCGCCTGGAGCGCTGCGGCGATCTCCTGGCCAGCGAGCGGCAGGAGTGGTGCCTGCGCGTGCGCGGCCTGGCGGCCGGCCTGCCGCGCCTGTTGCTGGACGGCCGCGAACTGCCGGCCACCGCCCTGCGGCGCGAGGGCGACGGCCTGCGGCTCCGCCTGGACCGCCGTGGCCACGCCAGCGGTCCGCTTTGGCTGGAGCAGGGCGGGCGCAGCAGCAATCCGGTATGGCTGACCCTGAACGGCAGTCATGTGCTCGCCGCCGGTCCCGATGAGGTGGCGAAGAACATGGATGGCCTGACCACCTACGTCGACCTGGTCAGCCTGTTGATCGAGGAGAACCACGACGGTCGCCGGGAGGCCGAACGCCTGGCCGATAAATATGGCGCGCGGGTGGTCGGCGCGATCCCGCCGTTGAACCTCTACCAGTTGCGCCTGCCGGCGCGCGACCTCGTCCAGCGCGACGCGCTGGTCCTCCGCATCGGCAGCGAGACCAGCGTGGACGCCGTGGTGGTGGAGGAGTCCGCGCCGGAGAAGGGCGAGGAAACCGAGGCGGCGCGCCGGCCCGTGGACAAGCCGGACAGCGACTCCGACGAGTGGGCGGCCAATCGTTTCATGGACGCGGTGAACTATTACCAGCGTCGGGTCCGCGCCCGCCAGGCCCCGCTGGAGACCCGCCCGGTGCGCATCGGGGTGATCGAGCGCGACGTCGACTTCGACGCCCCCGACTTCGCCGACTACCTCGGCCCCTGCAAGGCGCCCGCGCCGCGTACCTGCCTCTACGCGCGCGATGCCGAACGTCCCGACAACCACGGTTCGACGGTCGCCGGCATCCTCGCCGCGCGCTGGGACCAGGGCGGCAACAGTGGCTTCCTGCGTGGGCTGGACCGCGCCAGCCAGGGTTTCGAAGTGATCGTCGAGCGCAATTCCGACGCTGGCATCACGGCCAACGTCGCCGCCTCGGTGAACCTGGTGGAGGATGGCGTGCGGGTGCTCAACTGGAGCTGGGGCATCCACCGCGTCGGCGCTCGCGACGTCGACGGCGACGAGGTGGATTCGCTGGTGCGCTCGGGGATCGCCATGAGCGGCTACGAGGAGTTGCTCGAGGAATTCTTCCTCTGGCTGCGCAAGGAGCATCCGGACGTGCTGGTGGTCAACTCCGCCGGCAACGGCTCGTCCTACTCCGGTACCGACGAATACCGCCTGCCGTCCTCCTTCGTCACCGAGCAGTTGCTGGTGGTGGGCGGCCACCAGCGCAGCGAGCGCCAAGGCCTGGCGGTGGACGACCCGGCCTACGCGGTCAAGCGCAGCACCTCGAACGTCGACATGCGGGTGGATGTCACCGCCGCCGCCTGTACCCACGCCTCGACCCTGGAGAGGGACGCGCGGGGCGAGGTGCACTGCGGCACCTCCTATGCCACGCCGATGGTCGCCGGCACGGTCGCCGCCATGCTTTCCCTCAACCCGCGGCTGCGACCCGAGGAGATCCGCATGCTGCTCCGGCGCAGCGCCATGACCATCGGCGGCGACTACGATTTCGAGCCGGCCGATGCCGAGGACCTCACCGCACCGATCCTGCCCTCGGAGCGCGGCTACCGCCTGGACCACCGCGACGTCGGCCGCTCGGCGCGGCTGGACATGCAGAAAGCCCTGGACCTGGCGGTGAAGAGCCGCGAGCGCGTGCGCTGAGGCGTTCCGCCGGCCCTGGGCCTCACGGCGAGGCTTCCAGCAGCCGGGCGAGGCGTTCGGCGAGTTCGTTGTGGCGGAACGGCTTGGTCAACACCTCGAAGCCGTTGAGTTGCTCGGGCGTGAGGTTGGCGTAGCCGGTGATGACCAGCACCGGCAATTGCGGGAAGCGCTGGCGCAGTTCCTCGGCAAGCTGCACGCCGGTCTTGTCGGCCATGAGATGGTCGGTGACCAGCAGGTCGGGCGCCAGGCCGCGCTCGACCTCGCCCAGGGCTTCCTCCGCCGACGCCGCCTCGCTGACCTGGTAGCCGAGATCGCCGAGCAGCAGCGCGGTGGTGTAGCGCACCATCCTGTCGTCGTCGACCAGCAGCACGTGGGTCGGCCGCAACGCTTCCGGTGCGTCCGGGCAGCTTTCTGCGGTGGATTGCGTCTGCTCCGCGGTGATCGGCAGCCAGATGCTCACCCGGGTCCCCTTGCCGATCTCCGAGTGGATCCCCAGGCCGCCGCCGGACTGGGCGACCAGGCCCTGGACCATCGACAGGCCGAGGCCGGTGCCCTTGCCCACGCCCTTGGTGGAAAAGAACGGCTCCATGCAGCGGGCCAGCACCTCGGCGGGCATGCCTCCGCCGTTGTCGGCGACTTCCAGGCACACGTAGCGGCCGGCGCCGAGACCGTCCACCGCGCCGTCGATCACCAGGTCGGTCCGCGCGCCTATTTCCAGGCGGCCGCCTTCGCCCATGGCGTCGCGGGCGTTCACCGCGAGGTTGAGGATGGCCAGTTCGAACTGGTGCGGATCCACAACCACCGCAGGCAGGCGTTCCGGGATCTCGATGCGGACCTCGATGGTCGGGCCGAGCGAGCGCTCGATCAGGTCGTGCATGCCTTCGACCAGCTCGCGCAGGGCCACCGCCTGCGGCTTGAGGGTTTGCCGGCGGGCGAAGGTGAGCAGGCGACCGACGAGGTTCCGCGCCCGTTCGGCGGACTGTAGCGCGCCGTCGATGAGGTCGGTGGAGCGGGCGTCGTCGAGCCGCCGGCGGATCAGTTCCAGCGAGGCCATGATCGGCGTCAGCAGGTTGTTGAAGTCATGGGCGATGCCGCCGGTCAACTGGCCGACCATCTCCATCTTGCGTGCCTCGTGAAGCTGCGCCAGGGCGCTTTCGCGCTGGGCGAGCATGGTCGCGACACGTTCTTCCAGGCTTTCGTTGAGTTCGCGCAGCTCGTTCTCGGCGCGTACCCGCGCGCTGATGTCCATGCACACGCAGAGCAGGCCGCTGGCGGCATGCTGCTCGTCCACCAGCGGCGTGACCTGGTTCTGCACCCACACCGTATCGCCGTCGGGGCGAACGTAGCGGCCGCTCATCTCGAACGCCGCGCCGGTCGCTCCGCCTGGCGCCGCAGGGAGGGCGAAGTCGGCGGGGTCGAGGATGTCCTGCATGCGCAGGCCGAGCAGGGTCTCGCGCGAACGGCCGGCGATCTCGCAGTAGCGATCGTTGACCCGGGTGAAGCGCCAGTTCCGGTCGCATACCGCGATGCCCGCGCTGGCCTGGTCGAACATCGCCGCCAGTTGCGCGGAACTGGTGCGCAGCGCCAGCTCCGCGCGGGCATGGGTGAGCGAGGTCCAGGCCAGCTTGGCGGCTTCCTCCGCCAGGCGGCGCGGATCTTCGCCGAGCGCCTGCGGATGGGCGAAGTGGATCGCCAGCAGCGCCTCCAGCCGGCCGTGGCGCAGCACCGGGACATGCAGCGTGGCGCCCAGCCCCAGGCGCGCGCGGCTCGCCGCCTCGTCGAGACTCATGCCGCGCTCCCCGGCGAGGTCTTCCCGCGCCACGCTGCGTCCGGCATGCAGTTCGCCGGACAGGGTGGCGCCGAACGCCAGGTAGCGATGCCGACCGACCGCCGAGCGGCCGTCGTGGAGATAGTCGCGATGGACCTGGAAGGTCATGCCGTCGCCGTTGTCCTCGCCGAAGAATATCCGCGACGCGCCCAGCTCCTCGCCGAGCCGGCGCAGGGCGGTGGCTTCGATCTCCAGGGGATCGGCCAGGGACGGCAGGGTCTGGCCCAGTTCCAGGAGGAACGCCTGGCGGCGTTCGAAACGCACCCGCTCGGTGGTCTCGGTGACGATGCACAGCACGCCGCCGACGGAACCGTCGGTTTCCCGCACCGCCGAATAGGACACGTCGAAATAGACCGTCTCGCCGCGTCCATGGCGTTCGATGTAGAAGGGCCGATCCTTTGCCGCGAAGGTTTCACCGGTCTCGTACACCCCGCGCAGCAGCGGTTCGAGGTCATCCCACAGCTCCCGCCAGTTCTCTATCGCCGGCCGGCCGAGGGCGCGCGGATGCTTGTCGCCGATGCTCGGCGCGTAGGCATCGTTGTACAGGGCGACGAATTCCGCGCCCCAGAACAGCACGATCTGCGCCTTGGCCGGCAGCAGCGTGGCCATCGTCGTCTTCAGGCTCGCCGACCAGGCGTCCGGCGGGCCGAGGGGCGAACTGGCCGCGTCGAGGCTGAGCAACAGTTTCCCGACCGCTCCTCCGTTGGCCAGGAAGGCCGGTGGATGGTCAAGGGTGTTCGGGTCCGGTTCGATGGTGAAAGGCTGTGCCATGTCTGCGGAGTCTTGCTCGGTTCCGGTTGAGGTGATGGGTCGTATGGAATATAGGAGGGCGGTGGGTGCGCTTGCGTTCAATCCGGCTGGGCGGGATGGCGCACCGGGGCGCTCCAGACGCTCGGCGCGTTGCCAGGCGGAGTCTGGCGATGATTTCGTACGCGGTGCCCGAGACCGCGATGGAGACTTGGCGTAGGGGCGAACGACGCCACCGGCGTCATTCGCCATGGCCGGGTCAACCGGAACGTCGAGCGGCTACCAGGCGCTGCTGCAGGCGCGTCAGGAAGGCCACTTCGAAGGCGGTCTTCTGCATCGGTGTGGGCAGGCTGTCGCGGCCGAAGGCGAAGGCGGTCCAGAGCTGGCCTTCGATCTGGTCGGCAAGCCAGTTCTCGGCCTGGCGGACGCCCTTGTCGATGGCGGGCTGGGCGGGAACCGGCCAGAGCAGGGAGAGACCGGGTTGCCGGTCGGCGGGGGGAATCTCGACCATCAGGTCCTTGTAGCGTTCGATGATTGCGTCGACGTGGGTCTTTTCCTTTTCATCCTTCGTCATGCTGGGTACTCCGTTTCTGAGAGTCACATGACCTGCCGCCTTCGCTGTCAATCGATGGAGGCAGGATCGCGCAGGGTTGACAGACCGGGAAACGGAACCGGCAGACCACGAGGGTCTCCCCACGCGATCCGCCATGAAGGCCCGCAGTTGGAAAACTGCGGTCGAGCCGATGCCTGCAAAAGCATTCGCTGCTTTCGCATGCACCGCCCGGCGCATCGCGCCGTCTCTTCGGGCTGTCAAACCCGGTCACGGATTTGGCCGTGACGGGCGCAGGATAGGGGCAGGCAAGGCGGGGAGCAAGGGCGGGAACGGGTGACGGCAGAGGCTATCGGCAGGCAAGGCGTTGGCTGAAGCGATTCATGGAAATAACCCGGCGTTGGGAGCGCGCCGTTAATCATCGTTTACCAGGAGAAAACAATCCGCCTGGACTGTTCGATTCAATATTTTGTGATGCGCTTCACGTAATAAGAGTATTCCTTATGAGCGACGCAAAAGTGTCATTCGCTTCTTCGAAGAGGGCGCTGCCGAAGTTGCACGCTAGTTGGGCACGCCGCGAGGGCGGCTCGGCACTTTGGTGCATAAGGATATAACCCTTTCTTCATTTCTGATTTTCGTCAGAGTTCGTGCCGGGGCGACCGTCCGTCATTCGATATTAATTAAAAGCGTCAATAATCCGTTTAGGAATCAGGGGCTTGGAAATCCACCTGGCAGAACTGACAGGTCGGTATGCCCAACCAAAGTATTGAACTGATTTAAGTGGTGGTACAAATTTGCCTTTCCCATGTTAGTCCTACTTAACAGGCGAAGCGGTGGAGAGCGCTCTGTCGCGGGCTGCTCGGGATTAAATGGGTTTCGCCCTCGGGGGGCTCCTGTCTTCCAATAAAAACAAGTTGTCGCCAGGCCTGATGAACTTTCAGGTACCCGCGTTCCGTTTTCTCGCGGAACTCACTGACTGCGCTTGACCGCGTGACCGGTTCGGTCGGTAAACAGCGACCTGCGCCGGAAACGCGATAACCGAGACAACTCAATCGAGGAACAGAAGATGGGATTATTCAATGCAGCCGCGAACCTGTTCGGCCAGGTCTACGAGCGCGCGACGCAGGTGGCCGCCACCGCCGTCACGGCGGTGGCGGACGTGGCCAGGACATTGGTGGGCTCCACCGTCGACGCCGTGGAGCAGCAGGTGCACGAAGCGCTGACATCGGTGCATGACGCCGTTGCCAGCGTGGAGCAGGCGCTGGAGGGTACGGTCGGCGCGGTGGCCGGCACGCTCGGCGAGATCGCCGGCGACGCCCTCGACACCGTAGGCTCCGCGGTCGGCACGCTGGGCGGGCTGGCCGGCAACTCGCTGGCGATCGCCGACGACTTGTTGCACGGGCGCGTCGAGCCGGAGGATTACCTGAAGCTGGTCGGTGACCTGGGGCAGGGCGTCGGTGCCACCGTCGGCCATGCCTGGGAATTCGGCAGCGACAGCCTGAAGGCCGCCAACGATCTCTACCACGCCGCCTACCAGGGTGGCTCGCTAAGCCTCGGCAATAGCGACGGCCTGCTCGGGGTCAATGTGATCGGCTCGCTGCTCGGCGGCAATCACGACCAGGGCGTGATTCCCGATAGCCGCGGCATCCTCGGCCCGCTGCCGATCAACGTCTCCTTCACCGAGCAAGGCCTGACCTTCGGCGGCGAGACGCCGCTGACTCCGCTGGTCACCGCAGCCCTGGCGCTGAATCCGATCACCGCGCCGCTGGTGCCGGTGCTGGCGCCGCTCAACCTCGGCGGCCTGGGAGTGGTCGGCTCGGTCGACAAGGAAGGCTTCAGCGCCAAGTTCTACGGTATCGCCGGACCCAGCTACAACCTCGGCGTGGCCAATCTCGGCGGCACCCTGGAGCTGGGTAGCTACAACGAGGTCAAGCTGCTGAGCTGGAACGAGGTGACCCTCAAGGACCTGCCCATCGTCGGCGGCATCCTCGGCTACGTGCCGGTGGTCAAGGACA
>NZ_SCND01000184.1:0-11704 GCF_005503585.1 Pseudomonas sp. 2VD | reverse complement strand
CGCCAGTTCCTCGCCGTCGGCAGCCAGGAAACGCACGCCGAGCGCGCCCAGCAGGCCGGCGCCGGCATCGTTGGTAGCGCTGCCGCCGAGGCCGAGGATGATCTTCCGCGCCCCGGCGTCCAGCGCCGCACGGATCAGCTCGCCAGTGCCACGGCTGCTGCTGCGCGTGGCGTCGCGGCGGTCGCGCGGAACCAGGTGCAAGCCGCTGGCGGAAGCCATTTCGATCACTGCGGTGGCGTCGTCCAGCCAGCCCCAGTGCGCCAGGGTCGGCTCACCGCGCGGGCCTTCCACCCGGCATTCGCGACGTTCGCCGGCGGTGGCGGCGAGTACCGCATCGACCGTGCCTTCGCCGCCGTCCGCCAGTGGCCGCAGCAACACCTCGGCCTGCGGGAAGACTCGCCGCCAACCGCGGGCGATAGCCTCGGCGACGTCGGGCGCTGACAGACTTTCCTTGAACGAATCAGGAGCAATCACGATTTTCATCAGTCACCTCACAGGGCCGGGAGTCCCCGGCCCCGCTTCAATCAGAGCAGCACAAGGCTGAGCAGCCATACCGCGAGCATACCGGCGATACCCTGGACCAGGGTCGCCAGGGTCTGGGCGCGATAGGCAGTGGATACGGTCATGCGGCTGAACTGGGTGACCACCCAGAAGAAGCTGTCATTGGCGTGGGACACCGTCATCGCCCCGGCACCGATCGCCATGACCGTCAGCACCCGGCCCATCTCGCTGTCCAGGCCGAGCTGCGGCAGCAGCGGAGCGACCAGCGCCGAGGTGGTGACCAGCGCCACGGTGGTCGAGCCCTGTGCGGTCTTCAGCGCGGCCGCCACCACGAACGGCATGAACAGGCCGATGCCCAACGCGGACAGGGTGCTGCCCAGGTAGTCGCCGAGCGGAGTGATCTTCAGCATCGCACCGAAGGCGCCGCCGGCGCCGGTGATCAGCAGGATCGGCGCGGCCGACTGGATGCCTTCCACCACGCGCTCATGGAACTCCTCGCGCTTGCTCTGGCCCTTGAGCAGGGTGCAGGCCAGGGCTAGGCCGACCAGCAGGGCGATCACCGGTTGACCAAGGAAGTTCAGGCAGGCGAACAGTACGCCCTCGCCCAGCGGCTTGCTCGGGAATACCGCGACCGAGCCAAGGCAGATCAACAGGATCGGTACGAAGATCGGCGCGAACGCCTGGGTCGCGCTGGGCAGCTTGCCGTAGCGGGCACGCAGCTCGCTGAAATCCTCTTCGGTCTGGACGACCTGGCCGTCGTCGACCAGGGGAATGTCCTTGCCGACGAAGCGATTGGCCCACCACATGCCGGCCATCGCGGTGACGAAGGCGACCACCAGGCCGACCGCGATCACCAGGCCAAGGCTGGCGTCCAGGCCGAGGTTGCCGGCCGCGGCGATCGGTCCCGGGGTCGGCGGCACGAAGGTGTGGGTGGCGTAGAGACCGGTGGCCAGGGCCACGCTCATGGCGATGGTGGATATCTTCATCCGCGCCGCCAGGGCGTTCTTCAGCGAGTTGAGGATGACGAAGCCGGAATCGCAGAACACCGGGATCGACACCAGGTAGCCGATGATCGACATGGTCAGGGTCGGGAAGCGTTCGCCGAGCAGGCGGATCACGCTTTCCGCCATGGTGATCGCCGCACCGCTGCGCTCGAGGATCACCCCGATGATGGTGCCGAGCACGATGACGATGCCGATGTAGCCGAGGATGCTGCCGAAGCCGCCGGTAACGGTCTTGACGATTTCCGCCGTGGGTACCTGGTAGGCGAAGCCGGCGATCAGCGCGGCCGCCAGCAGGGCGAGGAACGGGTGCAGCTTGAGTCGCGTGGTGGACAGGACGATAAAGGCGATCAACGCCAGCAGGATCAGGACCAGGGTCATGAGCCGCCTCCTTGTTGTTATGGGTGTGGGATGGGCGCCCAGGGGCGGGTCATTTTCGCTCCGTCGGGACCGGCCACGCCTTGTGCAACGGCCAGAGGAAGACGGCGCTGGAAGGGGAACATTTTGTGCGACTGCACAGTGAATCGATTGATCCGCCCGTTACCCGCGGCGCGGAACGAGCAATTGCAGCCCCAGCAACAATTGCTGGCGGTGCTCCAGGCGAGCGAGATCGAGCCCGCTGATCGAAGCGATGCGCTCCAGTCGGTAGCGCAGGCTGTTGCGATGGATTCCCAGCGCCTGGGCACAGGCCTGGGCGTGCCCGTCATGGGCGCACCAGGACTCCAGGGTAGCGGCCAGCGAACCTTGCGGATCGTGGTCGAGCAACCGCTGCAAGGGCGCCAGCAGCTGCCGCACCTGCCAACTGTCGCGCTGGCTGAACAGCAGGCTGGCGAGGCGGTGTCCGTCCAGGGTCACGACCCGCCGACCGGGCAACCGGCTGCGCGCATAGTCCAGCAGGTCGCGTGCGGCGCAGGCCGAGGCGCGCAGCTCGGCCAGGTCGTGCGCCGGGTCGCCGGCACACAGGCGCGCCACGCCCCAGCCGCGCGCGTCGCCGCGCTCCAGCCAGTGCTCGAGCGCATCTGCATGGGCTACCGGCCGGCACCAGAACACCAGGCGCTCGCCCAGCGCCGCGCTCCAGTGCTCCGCCCGGCCGCCGAGTGCCGCCAGCAGGCGAGCCTGGCAAGGCAGCGGATCGGCATGCTCGGGCAGCTCCAGGAAGACCGCCTGGCGCGGCCAGTGCATGGCCAGCCCCAGGTGTTCCGCATCGGCCGCCAGCGCCCCGAGGCCGTGGCCGGAATCGAGCAACTGGCGCAACCAGGCTTCGTGACGCTGGCGTTGCCAGTGTCGCTCGTCCTGCATCTGGCGCTGTTCCATGAGCATTTCCGCTGCCATCCGCACCAGCTCGGCATAGGGCCGGACCACCTCCGGCGCGCCGGTGATGCCGAGCACGCCGACCAGCCGCTCGGCGTGCAGCAACGGCAGGTTCACCCCTGGCCGCACCCCGCGCAGGCAGGCGGCGGCCTGCTCGTCGATTTCCACCACCCGCCGGTTGGCCAGCACCAGTTGCGCCCCTTCGTGGCGGGTATGCAGGCGCGATGGATCGCCGCTGCCGATGATCATGCCCTGGGCATCCATCACATTGATGTTGTGCGGCAGGATCGCCATCGCCCGATCGACGATGTGCTGCGCCAGCGTCGAATCCAGTTCGAACATGGAGGACTCAGGGCGCCAGGCGTTCGCGCGACCAGCCGCCGTCCTGGCGTCGATAGTCGAGACGGTCGTGCAGGCGGCTCGGCCGCCCCTGCCAGAACTCGATGCGCTGCGGCAGGAGACGGTAGCCGCCCCAGTGCTCGGGACAGCTCGGCGGCTGGTCGGCGAAACGCCGCTCGGTGTCCGCGAGCAGCCGTTCCAGCTCGGCGCGATCGGCGATGACCCGGCTCTGCGGCGAGGCCCAGGCGCCCAGGCGACTGCCCAGCGGACGCACCTGGTAGTAGGCGTCGGATTCCTCGGGAGTGACCTTCTCGACGTTGCCTTCGATGCGCACCTGGCGCTCCAGCGCCGGCCAGAAGAAGGTCATGGCCGCCCGCGGATTGGCCGCCAGTTGCTGGCCCTTGGCGCTTTCGTAGTTGGTGAAGAAGGTGAAGCCGCGCTCGTCGAGGCCCTTGAGCAGGAGGATACGGCAATGCGGATAGCCGTCGGCGTCGACGGTGGCCAGGGTCATGGCGTTGGGTTCGACCGGCAGGCGCTCGGTCTTCACCGCGTCGTCGAACCACTGGCGGAACAGGCTGAAGGGATCGCTAGGGGCGTTGGCCTCGCTGAGGCCATCGCGGGTGTACTCGCGGCGCATATCGGCCAGGGACTGGGTCATGGCGCATCTCCAGGGGGAAATGCGCCATAGCTTAACCGCAGACTCCGCCTCGCGCTTGATCCGGGACAATGGCGCCAAGCGCCCTGCCCCGGTTCGGCTCAGTTGCCCTGGGCCAGGGACAGCAGGCTGGCGCGCTGGGTATAGAGCACTTCGACGCGACGGTTCTGGGCGCGGCCGGCGGCGCTGGCGTTGTCCGCGCGCGGCATGTCGGAACCGACCCCCTTCAGGCGCAATTGGTCGCCTTTCAGGCCGCTGAGGCGGAAGATCGCCGCCACCGACTGGGCACGCTCGAAGCTCAGCTTGTCGTTGACCGCCTTGCTGCCGGTGCTGTCGGTATGGCCGAGTACCAGGATACCGCTCTGCGGATCGGCCTGGGCCATCTTGGCGACCTTGCCCAGCGGGTTGAGGGTGATCGGCATCAGCATGGTGTGGCGCTTGGGATTGAACGAGTAGTCGGCGGGGGCGATGACGATCAATGCGTTGTCGCGGCGTTCGAGGGTGAACTCGCTACCGGCGATCGCTTCGCGCAGGGCTTTCTCATGAGTATCCAGCCACTCCTTGGTGACCTTCTGCTGGACCAGTGCCGGCTTGCCCGACGCCTTGCTCGCCGAGCTGGCGCCGAACGGCCACCACCAGGGGTTGGCGGCCTTCGGCTCGGCTGCGGCGGCGACTTCTTTCTTCGCCGCGGCGATCTCGGCCTTCTGCTCCGCAGCCTTGGCGGCTACGTCCCGACCGCCTTCGTCCTTGCCGAACGGCCACCACCAGTGGCTGGAGCCGACATGCTCGGCTTCGGCCTTCTGTTCCGTGGCCTGCTTGGCGACGGTCTGTCCGTCGTCCTTGCCGAACGGCCACCATGAATGGCTGGAAGCCTGCTCGGCCGGAGCCTTGGCTGGCTGCGAGGAAGCATCCTGGGTCTGGAAATAGCTGCAGCCGGAGGCGGTCATGCAGAGAAGAAGCGTCGAGGTCTTAAGCAGTTTCATACGTCGGGGTCCGTTGGAAGTGAAAGAAGGCGAGCCCGATGGAACATTCGGCTCAACCGCCGGTCACATCGCAGCGATGCCGGAGTCGATCCACTGCCCCGGCAACGCCCTATCTCATACGACGCTTTAGATTGTGTCGCTAAGCCATTATTTGGCAATGAAATTTAGCGTCGAGCCGACAAGCGGTTAAAAGTTAACCAACGGATTACAGACACTCCCCCGCGACACGCGCCAGCTGTTGCGCCCGCGGATCCATCAGCACGTACGGCCCCAAGGCGTTGCTGACAAAGGAAAAAGCCAGGTCGCGCTCGGGATCGGCGAAGCCGATCGAGCCACCCGCCCCAGGGTGGCCGAAGGCCTTGGGGCCGAGTCCGTAGGTCGCATTGGCCACGCCCGGTTGGTCGAGCATGGTGCCGAGGCCGAAGCGGGTCCGGGTCAGCAAGGTCCGATCCTCGCCTACCGCGTGTTCGTGGGCCAACTGGCCCAGCAGTTCATCCTCCAGCAAACGTCCCTGCAACAGGCCGCTATAGAAGCCGGCGAGCGCGCGCGCGTTGCCATGGCCATTGGCGGCCGGCTGCTGCATGCGTCGCCATTCCGGCTTGTTGGTGCTGGTGAGGATCGACGGCGGATTGGTGAAGGCGCGGGTGGTCAGCGCCAATGGCTCGCTCATCATGGTCTTCAGCATGCGCTGGGCGGCAGCGTCGCCGAGGCTGCCCTTGCTCCGCGCCATGTGGGCGACGCGGCCGAACTGGCTGTCGTCCAGGCCGATATGGAAATCCAGGCCCAGCGGTGTCGCGGTACGCGCCACGATGGCCTCGCCCGGCTCGCGGCCGTCGACCCGGCGGATCACCTCGCCGAGCAGCCAGCCGTAGGTAATCGGTGCATAGCCGTGCGCTTCGCCGGGCGTCCACCAGGGCTCCTCGGCGGCCAGTGCCGCGGTCATCGCCTGCCAGTCGTAGAGTGCCTCGGGCGGCATCTGCTTGCGCAGCGCCGGCAGGCCGGCGCGATGGCAGAGCAACTGGCGCACGCTGATCGCTGCCTTGCCGGCCGCGGCGAACTCGGGCCAGTAGCGTGCCACCGGCGCGTCCAGTTCAAGCTTGCCCTCGGCCACCAGTTGCAGCACGGCAACGGCGGTGAAGGTCTTGGTGCAGGAGAACAGATTGAGGATGGTGTCGCGCTGCCAGGGCTGCTCGCCGTCCTTGTCCGCGACGCCGCCCCAGAGGTCGACCACCGTCTCGCCACCGACCTCCAGGCACAACGCCGCGCCGCGCTCCTGCGGATTGTCGAAAAGCCGGGCGAAGGCCTCGGCAAGCGGGGCGAAACGGCTGTCACAGTGGCCTTGGGGCGTCATGGGCAAGTTCCGGTGGGAAAGTGGTCGGAGCATTCTTCCAGCCCTCGGCGGCCTTGTGAACCCTGACATAAGAGGGGTTCGCCGCAAGCGGGCGGCGGTGAATGCGCGCTCATGAACCGGCTGAATCCTCGCGCGGCGGCGGAGGCTCGACGGCAGGCATGGAGCTGGCCATCGCCGACAGTCGCGACAAGGCGGCAAGGTTGCTTCGGCGCACCGTGTCGACGAAACCGGCGAACGGCAAGCCCGTGATCCCGACCAGGCCGATATGACCGTTCTCGCCGTCCAGCAGGCGCCCGCTGGCCGGTTGGTCGAGGTACTGGAACCAGTGGGCGCCGACGATATACGGACTCTTCAGCGCCGCCTCCAGGAACGTTCGGTAGGAGTCGCCGCGCGCCCGCTCATTGGCCGCCTCGCTGACGCCACCCCAGAACGGACCGCGATCCCGCGAGCCGAAGTGGAACTCGCTGATCAGCACCGGCTTGTCCAGCCGCGCCAGCAGGGAGTCGTCCAGGCCCTGCCCGGGCAACGGCGTATAGAGGTTGAAACTGAGCAGGTCGCAATACCGGGCGCAGGAGGTGATCGCCTCGGGAGTGCTGACGGCGAAGCGGCCGCCGAGCAGGAGGTGGTTCGGTGCGTGCCATTGCAGGGCGTCGCGCAGGGTCTTGAAGTAAGCGTCGGCATACAGCCGGAGGAAGGCGCTGTAGTCCTCGGCGATGGCCGGATGCCCCTCGCCCGGCAGCGGAGCCGCGTAGCCCGGCGCCTCCAGGGCCTCCCAGGCGGCCAGCTCGATGCCCCAGGCCTGGGCCAATGCCTCATGGCGCAGGTACTTGGCTTTCAATTGCTTGACGAAGGCGCGCTTCGCCGGACTGTCCATGGACAGCCTCAAGGCTCCGAAAGCGAGGCCGTAGCGCGCCTGGGCCGAGCCGTCGCGCCCGGCCCAGGCCAGTTCGTTGTCGGCGTAGTAGCCGAGCAGCCAGGGATCGTCGCGGTGGTCGCGAGCAGCGATGGCGATGACGCGCTCGGCGGCCATGGCGAAGCGCGGGTCGAAGGGATCGGGCATGGCTCCCCACCAGTCGAAACCGCTGCTGACCGTGGCGTAGTCGCCGGCGATCGACAGCGGCAGGCTGTAGGGCATCCGCGCCTGTGCGGCGAGCGCCGGATCGCTCCAGTTGCCGAGGCTGTTGAAACCCCATGCCGAGAGGCGCTCCAGGGTGCGCTGGCGCCATTCGCCGGCGAGCTGGTCGGCGCTCGCCTGGGGAGCGATGCGCTGGCGATTGGCACCGAGGAAATCGAACCAGCGGCCATGCCCGAAACGCCGCCCGGCCTGCGCGGCGACGCCGCGGCGGTCGTCGCCCTCACCGAAGAATGCGGCCAGCGGCTCACCCTCCGCCGGCAGTTCGGCGAACATCGGCTCGCGTCCTTCGACGTAGGTCCGGCTGCCGTCGGCGGTCACCGCATTAACGCCCAGCGACCAGAACGGATGTCCTTCCGGAGTAACCAGCCACCAGCGCCCGCCACGTTTTTCCGTGCGGAAGAAGCCGCTGGCTTCGAACACCGGCCCACCCAGCAGGCCGCCGAAACGGTCGCGCGCCGGTGTCTCCCGTTCCCAGTCGCGGAGCTGTGCGGCCTCGGCCGCATAGGCGCTGCGCAACTGTTCGTCGGAACGAATCTTTTCCGGCCAGTCGGCGCGGCTGTACTGGCCATAGCGATCGATCAGGCCGGTCAGGATGCTCCGCTCCACCGCCCTCCCTGCGCGTATGCCGAAACGTCCGAGCAGGATGCTCTGGGGAGCTTGCGGCGAGCGCAGGGACAGGCTCAGCGCCCCGACCCTGGCGCGGTCCAGCGAGCCCTCCACGCGTGGCGCCAGCAGCATCCGCTGGCCTTCGACCATCTGCGGCATCGGCGGCCCCGCACGCATGCCCAGAGCCTCTGGCGAAACCGCCCGCAACGGCACCAGCAGGGTCTGCGGCGGGCCTGCCGGAAGCTCTATGGATGCCTGCAACCCCGGCGCGCCCTGCTCGCCCTCGATCGCGACCTCCAGGGTCATGTCCCAGCTCATGGCGTTCTGGATGCGCAGGCTCACGTAGTCCGCTGCGGACCAGTCCCAACGGCCCTGCGCCGGACTCATGCGCAAGGTGGGCCGTTGCGCCGGGCTGAAGGTGACGCGACGGAGAATGTCGCCCTCCGGGGTGGCCTCCGCCGTCACGCTGGGCAGGTCGGCATCCTCCAGGGTGATGCCGACCACGGCCATCGGCTTGACGAAGTTGAACAGCACCTGCTGGGTGTCGTTCGCCGCCAGCGGCGCGGCCACCGCGAGCAGGCCGAGAAGCAGGGGAAGATGCCAACGCGAACGGATCATGAAGCCTGTTTTCCTTAACTCCATCCCGGCATGGACAAATGCCGGGAATTTCCCGATGCGGCTCGGACGTGAAGGCTGGAGCCCTCCGCGCAGATCAGCGCGTCAGGCGATTTCCCGCCGGAACGGCGGCAATGCATTGAGGATAGCCTTGCCGTAGCGCTGGGTGACCACGCGGCGATCCAGCAGGGTGATGGTGCCGCGGTCCTGCTCGGTGCGCAGCAGCCGCCCGCAGGCCTGGACCAACCGCAGCGAGGCGTCTGGCACGGCGATCTCCATGAACGGATTGCCGCCACGCGCCTCGATCCACTCGGCCAGCGCCGCCTCCACCGGGTCGTCGGGTACCGCGAAGGGAATCTTGGCGATCACCACGTGTTCGCAATAGGCCCCCGGCAGGTCCACGCCTTCGGCGAAGCTGGCGAGGCCGAAGAGCACGCTGTCCTCACCGTCGTCGACTCGCGACTTGTGCTTGTTCAGGGTTTCCTGCTTGGACAGGTTGCCCTGGATGAACACCCGCTTGCGCCAGTCGCGGTCGAGACCGTCGAAGACCTCCTGCATCTGCTTGCGCGAGGAGAACAGCACCAGGCTGCCGCGCGCGCCCTTCACCAGTTCCGGCAGCTCGCGAATGATCGCCGCGGTGTGCTCGGCGGCGTTGCGCGGATCCGCCTTGAGGTCGGGGACCCGCAATACCCCGGCCTCGGCATGGTGGAAGGGGCTCGGCACCACCGCGGTGACCGCGTTGCGCGGCAGGCCGGCGCGCATGCGGTAGCGGTCGAAGGTGCCCAACGCGGTCAGGGTCGCCGAGGTCACCAGCACGCCATAGGCGACGTTCCACAGGTTGCGGCGCAGGGTCTCGGCGGCGAGGATCGGGCTGGCGTTGGCTTCGATGTCGTAGAAGCTGCCGCTCTCGGCGAGGGTCAGCCAGCGCGCCATCGGCGGGCTGTCCTGCGGGTCCTCGCAGGTGAATGCGGTCCACAGTTCCCAGTTGCCCTGGGCGCGCGCCAAAAGACTACCGAACAGCGGGTACCACTCTTCCGCCTGGTGGCTGGCGATGCCGCCGGCGCCTTCGCCGTCCATCGCCTCCTTGAGGATATCGGTGAGACGGGTGAACAGGTCGGTCAGCTTGGAGAAGCCTTTCTTCAGCTCGATGCCCATCTCGCGGATATGCTCGGGGACCACCCCGCCGACGAAACGGTGACGCGGCCGCTCGCGACCTTCCATGTCCTCGCCGGCGCGAAAATCGCCGATCTCTTCGCAGGCGGTGAACATGAACTGCTGCTGGGTCTTGATCTCCCGGGCCAGCTCCGGCACCTGTTCGATCAGGCGGCCGAGGTCGCCCGGCAGCGGGTGCTGGGCGAGCAGCTTGGTGAGGTTCTTGGCGATCTGCTCCAGCCAGTCGGCGGTAGCGCGCAGGCGGGTGAAATGGGCGAAATGGCCAATCGCCTTGTCCGGCAGGTGATGGCCCTCGTCGAACACGTAGAGGGTCTCGCGCGGATCGGGCAGGATGGCGCCGCCGCCCAGGGCCAGGTCAGCCAGGACCAGGTCGTGGTTGGTGACGATCACATCGACCTTGGTCATCCCTTCGCGCGCCTTGTAGAAGGCGCACTGCTGGAAGTTCGGGCAATGTCGGTTGGTGCACTGGCTGTGATCGGTGGTGAGCTGCGCCCAATGCGCGTCGTCGATCGCCTCCGGCCAGCTGTCGCGGTCGCCGTCCCAGCGGTTGCCGGCCAGGCGTTCGATCATCTGGTTGAACAGCTTGCTGCTGGTCTCGTCGACGTCGATGTTGAAACCGTCGTCGGCGAACAGTTGCGCCGTCGCGCTTTGCGCCTGGCCTTCCTGCAGCAGCACGTCGAGCTTGGACAGGCACAGGTAGCGCCCGCGGCCCTTGGCCAGGGCGAAGCTGAAGGCCAGCCCGCTGTTGCGCAGCAGGTCGGGAAGATCCTTGTGGACGATCTGCTCCTGCAGGGCGACGGTCGCGGTGGCTATCACCAGGCGCTTGCCACTGGCCTTGGCGCAGGCGATCGCCGCCAGGCTGTAGGCCACGGTCTTGCCGGTACCGGTTCCGGCCTCCACCGCGACCACCGCCGGCTCGCCCTCGCGGTGCCCCTCCTCGTCCTCCTTGATCGCGCCGAGGGCCTTGGCCACTTCGGCGATCATCAGGCGCTGGCCATAGCGAGGCTTCAGCTCCTTGGCTTCGAGAAAGCGGGTGTAGGCACCCTGGATCTGGGACTTGAGTTCGGCGCTGAGCATGGAATTCCTGGGCCCGGCGCGCAGCGGAAGGCGAATCCGCCGGCGCGCCATAGCTGGATAAATTTTCAGTGGTTCGACAGGGCGGCTATGATAACGCGCTTCGTCACAACCGCCAGCGGAGATCGCCGAATGACCCCCTACGCCCTCGTCTACGCCCTGCATGTCCTGGCCGCCCTGGTCTGGGTCGGAGGCATGTTCTTCGCCTGGACGATACTTCGTCCGGCGGCCGTCGCCGCGCTGGAGGCCCCAGCCCGCCTGGGCCTGTGGCTGGAGGTGTTCCGCCGTTTCTTCCATTGGGTCTGGGCGGCGGTGATCCTGCTACCGATCAGCGGCGTCGGCATGCTGCACCTGAGCTTCAACGGTTTCGCCGGCGCGCCGCGCTACGTACAGGTAATGATGGGGCTCTACGTCGCCATGCTGGCACTGTTCCTGCGGGTGCAGGCGCTGCAAGTGCCGGAACTGCGCCGCGCGGTGCAGGCCCAGGACTGGCCGGCAGGCGGGCAGGCGCTGGGGAAGATCCGCCGCACCGTCGGCTTCAACCTGCTCCTCGGCCTGTTGCTGATAGCCCTGGTAGCGGCACGCCCGAGCCTCTGAACCGGCGATGCGCCGGCAGCCGTGCTGCCGGCCTCTCCTCAGAAGCGCACGACGTCCAGGCTGCCGTCGCTGCCGTTGGCGCCGTTCGCGCCGTCCTCTCCGCTGCGCCCCGCACGACCGGCATCCACCGAGTAGATCCAGCAACCGGTGGCGTTATCCGCCGCACCCGGTTTGCCGGCCTTGCCTCCGGCGCCGCCGACGCCGCCTTGCAGACGGGTTTGCAAGCGCTCCAGAGGAAAATCGCCCGGCACTTCCAGACGAATCCGACCGCCCGCCCCGCCCGGACCGCCGTCGCTTCCGGATTGGCCGTCGCCACCTTTCAGCCTGTCTCTTATACACCCTCTCTCTTATACACATTCCGAA